>JBJFEF010000048.1:0-2902 GCA_051890435.1 Muribaculaceae bacterium | reverse complement strand
TGAGCTGAATGGCGCGTATCTCCTTCACTGCATCGAGGTCGATTTTCACCCATTCACCGGGGTTTCCGGTCTTGGCTGCCCAGTAGGTGCGGATGTTGTCGTCGGCGATGTTGCTTGGAGCGAGCGTGTCGTCATCGGCAGTGCTCGACGCTTCCACCTTTTTGCCGTAGGAGAGCAGCATCCAGCCGGTGAAGCGGTCGGTGCCGGCAATGGTGCGCTCCGAGTTCCAGCACGGATAGTCGCCGAATGCCGTGTTGCAATACATCACTCCGTCGGCATCAAATTCCACCGGATAGAGCCCTATGCGGCGCTCGAATTTATACTTCAGCGATAGCATGCAAGTGCCCACGTGCCAATAGTTGCCTTTTGCATCACACCAAGTGCCGCCATGTCCCACGCCCTGCACAAAGCCGCCGGGCTTGTAGCTCATGGGGTTGTGCTTCTGGTAGGTGAACGGTCCGAGTGGATTGTCGCTCACATACACGCCGTCGGCATACACCTTGAATTCGGTGCCGGGTGCACCATATTGCAGGTAGTATTTGCCTCCGTGCTTGGTCATGTAGGCTCCTTCGGTGAAGGGGGCGAGCGTCACTTCGTCGTCGTTGTTCATGCCGAAGCGCTCCCAGCCGTGCTGCTTGGGGTGCAATGCCACCACATCATGAATCTTGCTGATGGGGCGGAAGTCGTCGCGGCTCACCTGAACGGCTTTCAGTGGATATTCGTTGCTCGACCCATAATATTCATAGAGGCGTCCGTCGTCGTCGAGGAAGAGGCACGGGTCCCATGTGGGAATGGTGTTGCGCTCTATCACGCGGCGAAAACGCCCGCTGAAGGGGTTGGTAGTGTACCACACCGGCAGTCCCTCATAGGTGGAACCTGTGTAGAACAGCGTGTCGCCGCTCACAAAGGCAGCAGGAGCACACTGGTCGTCGTCGGTGGGCTTACGCTGGAACGATGCAGGAGCAAATTCCCAGTCGCTCATGTTTTTGGAGTAGTGGAAGCCTCCCTGATTGGTCGAGAAGAGCATATTGATGCCCTTGTAGTCGAGTCCCATCGGGTCGGCTGAGGAGCGGAATGAGCCACTTGGGCGCACATTGTTGTTATATGGCTCATAATTGTAGCTGATGTTCATAGGGTTGCAGTAGGTGTGCGTGCCGCAGTCCTCGGGGTCCCACCAGCGCGTGGCTATTGCCTTAGTGCGCTGCGTGGCTCGCCCGGTGTAGGGTTTCAGCGTCACATTCACCTCTCGCTGCTCGGGCTTGCGCATCACGCTGCCAAATTCCTTGCCGGGATAGTAGGCATACACGTGCAAGTCGCCGTCGGTGCACTTGAGTGTGTATCGGCCCTCGGCATCAGTGTTGCAATGCACCGGCGATGCAAAAAACATCACCGTGGCACCTTCGAGCGGCTTCCCTGCCTCATCAGTGACAGTTCCGGCAATGTGATATTCCTTGTGCACAGGAATATAGTAGTCGCTCACCTGACCCTTCACCACCTTTATCGAGTCGCCGGCGGCAAATGCCGTGGCGGGAGCAAAGAGCAGCCCTGCGAGTGCCGACACCCCTGCGAGCATAGCTTTATTTGCGAAGTTATACATAAATTTTGCAGTAATTAAGTTATTATTGGTATTATCAAAAACTATACTAAACTTGTGTGCGTGTGTTGAAAAAAGGGAGTATGCCTCCGATTTGGCTGCGCATAACCAGCCTTTGCGGTGGTCCGAAAATGAGACCATGGCATACCCCCATCTCTAATAAACCCAATCTTTTTTATACCTATTGATTACCTGTCAGTTATAGTTTTTGGTTACTTGGTTATTCGTCCTTGGGCTCGTTCTTCAAGCTCGGGATGTTGCTGATCTGCTCAAATGGAATTGGATAGTAGGTCTTTGAAGCATCCCAACCCGAAAGTACCGATGCTGCCTTGCCACGACGGATAAGGTCGTTGTAGCGATCTCCCCACTCGCAGCACAGCTCCATGCGGCGCTCGTCGAGTATGTTGTCGAGGGTTACGCTGCTGAGTGTAGGCATTCCGGCACGGGTGCGCACCAGGTTGAACGGTGTCACTGCATCACCTCCCACTTCAAGGCAAGCCTCTGCATTCATCAAGAGCACGTCGGCATAGCGGAGAATGCGGATGTTGTTGTTTGAGCCATATTTTGTGCGGCCCTCAGTGAGCTGGTTGGTAGGAGTGTAAGCCTTGCCGTTCCAGCAGTCGGTCTGTGTGGGGTTCTGGAGCGGACGAATCACGTCACCGCTCGGTGTGGTGCTGCCTGCAAGCAGGAACGATGTGGTGGCACGGATGCCCTCACCGCGGGCTGCTGCCCAGTCGCGGAACTCCTTGAACAGTCCGATGAAGCCCCAGCCTGAGATGTTACCGTTGTTGGCAGGTCCCTGGAATACAAACCACTGGTCGGCATCTACCATATCGCCCGAACCATTGCCGAAGTCGGTGCACTGGCACTCAAAGAGCGACTCGTTGCACATCTTGCCGGGTATCTTGAAGAGGTTGTAGAAATCGTTGTAGAGCTCAAATTTGTTGCTGCTGATGATTTTGCCTGTAAGCTCCTTCACCTTGGCATAGTTGCCCATGTTGAGGTGCACCTTGGCTGCAAGTGCCATTGCCGAGTAGGCTGTAACGGCGCCAAAGTGGTTGCTCTCGTTGGGGCGGATTTCCGGCATGTTGGTGTAGCCATACTCGAGGTCCTCGAGCATATAGCGGTTCACTGCATCAATGGTAGAGCGTGTCATGTCGGTCTGGCTGTTTGTGCGAAGGATTGTCACTGCACCGAAGCCCTGCACAAGGCGATAGTAGGCGTAGGCGCGGAGGAAGCGTACCTCACCGCAATAGGCGCGGTAGTTCTTCATGTCGGCATCACTCTTGATGTTGGCTGCATAGTTGT
>JBJFEF010000047.1:0-2908 GCA_051890435.1 Muribaculaceae bacterium | reverse complement strand
TAAATGGACTCAGCTTTGGCATCAGATACTTAACAAGACTACACATGCTAAGTTTGAAGGGCTAGAATCGCCATCTCATAACATTCCTGTTTTGAATTCACAGCCTATATCACGATATTTATCATTAAAAGACTCTGAATTTTCGTTTCTGAATCTATCGCGTGAGTTTTCTGATTGGAATTTCATTGGAAATGGAGCTCTTTGGGTCTACAATCTGAACTACTTCGACTACATCAACCAGCCGGAGATGCCGCGAGAGGTGGCTTGCAAGTGGATTGACCGATTTATTGCCGACATTCACACGGTGACGTGGGGACTTGATCCCTATCCGATTGCGCTGCGTGGAATCAACTGGATAAAGTTTTTCTGCCGTCAGCCCGAATGTGCCACAAAGGAGCGCGAGGACTCGCTCTACTCGCAATACCGACTGCTTGAACGAAAGCTGGAGTATCATCTGCTTGGGAACCATTTGCTTGAAGATGCTTTCTCGCTTTATATCGGTGCTGCTTATTTTGCCGACGAGGCTATGATGCACCGTACAAGGCGGTTGCTGCTGCGAGAACTCAAGGAGCAGACCTTGCCCGACGGTGCACACTATGAGCAAAGTCCGATGTATCACTGCATTCTGCTCGACCGATTGCTCGACTGCCTGAACTTTGCGAAATCGTGCGGACTCGTGGAAGATGTCGATACGCTTTCAAAGTATGCGGTGGCGATGCTGGGGCATCTTGAAAGCATAGTCTATCGCAATGGCGACATTCCGCTGCTCAATGACTCTGCGCGTAGCATTGCCCCAACGCCAAATCTGATTTTCGATTATGCTCAGCGACTTGGCTTGACGTGGCAGAAACTGCCGCTATGCGAGTGTGGCTATCGCAAGTTGCTCAGCGGAGAGATGGAGGCTGTAGTCGATATAGGAGAAATTGCTGCAAGCTATCAGCCCGGGCATACCCATGCCGATGCACTGAGCTACGAACTGATAATCAGCGGAAAGCCGTTTGTGGTAGATACAGGCATATCGACCTACGACAAGACTCCTCGCCGCCAATATGAGCGTTCAACAGTTGCCCATAACACTGTCACAATCGACGGCAAAGACTCTGCCGAAGTGTGGGGAGGTTTCCGCGTGGGCTATCGCTACAAAATGTCGTTACTCAAAGATGCTCCCGACAAAGTAGAAGCCGAATTGCGCGGCTTTGGCTGCGGGCTGAAACATCGTCGCTGCTTTGCGATTGATAATAAAGGCTTAGCGGTTACAGATTCGATTTCTGCCGGTCATCAGGGATTTAGTTATATCCATCTTGCACCGGGTGTGCAGATTTTGAGTGCAGACAATGGCTCTATTACCACAAATATGGCAAAGATTGAGATTGATGGAGCATCGTCGGTTGAAGTAATCGACGAAAAGGCTTCAACTGAATACAACCATTTTGAGGATATAAAGGCAATTAGAATCAATTTTGCCGATAATGTGAGCTATCGCATCATTCCTTAAAACGCCCTGCCTTGAAAAACACAGAATTATACGAAATTTCTTAATTCCAAAATCAAATATATGAAGAAAGTAATGCTGGTGTTTGGGACCAGGCCGGAGGCGATTAAGATGTGTCCGCTGGTGAAGGAGTTCCAGAAACACCCCGATGAGTTTGAAACGATTGTGTGCGTCACTGGTCAGCACCGCGAAATGCTCGACCAGGTGCTGAAAATCTTCGAGGTTACGCCCGACTACGACCTGAACATCATGAAGCAGGGTCAGGATCTGACCGACGTAACGGCGCGTGTGCTGACGGGGCTTCGCGACGTGTTCAAGGAGTGCCGCCCCGACGTGGTGCTGGTGCATGGCGACACTACGACCTCGACAGCCGGTGCTCTGGCGGCATTTTACGCGCAGATTCCGGTGGGTCACGTGGAGGCAGGACTTCGCACGCACAACATCTACAGTCCGTGGCCCGAGGAGATGAACCGCCAGATTACGGGTCGCATCGCCACCTACAATTTTGCGCCCACGCCACTCTCGGAGAAGAATCTCACCGAGGAGAAGGCTCACGGACAGATTTTCGTGACCGGAAACACGGTGATTGACGCGCTGCACATGGTGGTGGAGAAGCTTCGCACCGACGAGGCTCTTGCCAAGGAGCAGGATAAGGTGCTGCTGGATGCGGGATATGACGTGTCGCGCCTCGCCGGCGGCAAGAAACTGGTGCTCATCACCGGACACCGCCGCGAGAATTTCGGCGACGGCTTTATCCGTATGGTGACGGCGATGAAGGACCTCTCGGAGAAATATACCGATGTGGATTTCGTCTATCCGATGCACCTGAATCCCAATGTGCGCAAGCCGATTCACGAGGTGTTTGGCGAGGATTTGACCCGCCCCAACTTCTTCTTCATCGAGCCGCTGCAATATCTTGAGTTTGTGCACCTTATGAGCAAGGCAAACATCGTGCTGACCGACTCAGGCGGCATTCAGGAGGAGGCTCCGGGACTCGGCAAACCTGTACTTGTGATGCGTGACACCACGGAGCGCCCCGAAGCTCTTGCAAGCGGCACGGTTCATCTCGTAGGCACAGATTACGACAAGATTGTGAGCGAAGTGAGCACACTGCTCGATGATGCAGCCGCCTACGAAAAGATGTCGAAAGCCGTGAATCCCTACGGCGACGGCCACGCCTGCGACCGCATAGTCCGCGCCCTCAATGGCGAAACCGTGGAACGCTACGGCTGCTAAAAGCCTCACGCGGAACACGCAAAATACACGGAAGGATTTTTTGTGAACACGAATCACACGAATCGGGCGAATCTTTGTTTCTCTCGCTATGTGAATTTAGCCTCACGCTGAATACGCGAGATAGACGGAATGATTTTTTGTGAACACGAATCACGCGAATCGGGCGAATCTTTGATTTCT
>JBJFEF010000046.1:0-2913 GCA_051890435.1 Muribaculaceae bacterium | reverse complement strand
CCGCGATGGATTAGTCGCCACTTCACCACCGACATCGTCTCAAAGGCTGAAATCGACAAGGAGTGGTACGGCTATGCCACTACAGTGAAAAAATCGGGCACCGACGTGGTGGCTCTCTACAACTTCAAGGTCAACGACGAGGCTCGCGACAAAGAGCACAAAGGCTTGCTCGTAACCTATCGCGACGGCATAGTCCATCACTACGACTATGCCGAATCGGAGTCGATGGGCTGGATTCTCTCTATCATGCCTTTTGCCAACGATATACAGTCGCTTTCGCTCACCGCACGAATGACCACCAACCCCATCACCACTCGGGCTGAATTCCACTCTGCCGCCGACATCACCGATGAAGAAAGTGGCATTTCAAAGTGGATTCACGAGAACTTCTTCAACTGGAAGCTCCCCACATGGCTCAGCGTGATTATCGCACTGGTGGTTGGAATTATCGCCCTAATTGTCTTTGTATTCTATTTCCACTGCGTGCTCATGTTGGTGCCGGCCATTGTGCAGTTTGTGGGCTACATCACCTTCCTGCCCAATTTCATCTACCGCATTCTCATCACCTGCGCCCTCATTCTGGGTGCCGAACTGCTCTACTTCTTCGCCGGAGGTCTCAACTGGTTCCTGGTGATTGTCATCATTATCTATCTGTGGTTCCAATGGAAAAACTGGATGAAATGGATCACCTTCAACCGCTGCTCGCAGTGCGGACACATGTACACCCTTGTCACCGACGACTACCGCGACGGCGGAACAAGCTACTACGACAACGTGAACTACCGCGTCACCTCACGCGGCGGCAAAGAAATCGACCGAACCGAAACCTCGCGCGAGCACCGCAAGATTGTCACCGTGCACGAAGACCTCCACTGCTCTCACTGCGGAGCCTCGGGCACCTACACTCACGTCAACGATATGCAAGCATAATCCCTGAAGTGATAGAACGAAGAATGAGGGCGACTCACCACAGCGGTGCTTCACCCTCATTCCATTTACTCACGCCAAGGCACGATAACTGTACCCTGTTTATCCTTTATTCTTTCCAGTCGATAGCCTTGAGGAAGGCTGCTGTCTGCTCCTCATCCTGCTTCTGGTCCTTCAGCAGCTCGGGCAGTCGCTTGTAGCTTGCCATGAAGTCGCTCACCACCATAGGCTGGTCGGCTATCTTGGCATAATTGAGAGCCTCGCTCACGCTGCCAAGTATGCCAAACGGCTGGCGGAACACCACACCTGCATTGCGATATTTCATCGCCTCCATCTCCTTGGCAATGCGGTGTGCGCGTGCCTTCATTCCGTCGAGGCTCACTGCCGTGTCGGCAAAGGTGAGCTTCACCACCTTCTCCACTGCACAGTCGGTCTCGGGGACCTCCACAATCACTGCAAAGTCTTCTCCGCAATAGCTGCACTTGGCTGGCTTGCCGTTCACTGTAGCTGCAATAGGCAAGAAGCGGTTATACACCTTCACGCTGAAGCGGCGGTTGGCTGGCATGTCCTTATAGCTGCCCTTGCGAGCACCGATTGTCACAGTCAGCTCGTTGCCCTCCACGCGGCTTGTGAGTGCCGTGGTGGCATATTCGGTGGCATATTTCTGGTCGTCGCCGTTGTCCTCATACATCGAGAAGCTTCCGCCCTCGGTTCCGGGGAACACAGCCACCACCACGTCTTCATCGTTGCCCTGAAGATTTTGCACCTTGTCGGTGTAGAATGGAAGCACTGCTCCGGCTTTCACAAATATCGGATACTCGTCGATGGCGTATGTGCGTTCCACTGTGCTGCCGCCTTTGAGCAGAGTGCCCGTAGCAAGCTCAAACCACTCGCCTTCGGGCAGCCACGTCTTCTGCACCGAGTAGGCTCCGGTCATCGGCGATGTGATAGGCGACACCAGCATCTGGTCGCCAAACATATATTCATTCCTAAAGTCGTAAGCCTCCTGTGCCTTGGGATAATCATAATACATCGGGCGGCACAGCGCAAGCGCATCATCGTAGGCACGGCGTGCCATCGAGTAGATGTAGGGTGCCATGGTGTAGCGCTGGCGCACGGTGTTGCGAAGCACCAGGGTGATGTCGTAGTCAAACACCCACGGCTCCTTCTTGAGTTTCACATTCTTGGTGGAGTGTGTGCGCATGATGGGGCTCATCGCACCAAACTGCATCCAGCGGGTGTACATTTCGGGGTCAACGCGGTCGATGCCGCCCATGTGTCCGCCAAGGTCGTGGCTCCAGTAGCCATAGAGCACATTCGATGCCGTGTGGTTGAAGTAGGGCTGGAAATCGAGCGACTCCCACGAGATGATGGCATCGCCCGAGAATCCCACCTGATAGCGGTGGTTACCCAGTCCGCTCCAGCGGTGATAAATCATCGGTCGCTTCTCGGTGTATTGCTGCATGTTGGTGAAGAAGCAGCGGCTTGTCCACCAGGTGTTCTTCAGCGTGGTGAGCTTGCGGTCATAAATGTGCTGCTGCCAGTCGAGCCACCAGAAGTCAACGCCATCAGCCATCATCGGGTTCAAGATAATGTCAAACATCGCAGTCATGAATTTCTTGTCGCTTCCAAGCCAGTCGATGCGCTGCTTTGTGGCAGGATCCACGCCCATGGCACGTGCCACATCGGGATATTTCTCCTCATAGTAGTTCACGCCGCTGGCAGGGTGCACGTTGAGCGTAACCTTCAAGTGGTCGTCTTTGAGGTCCTTGAGCAGACGGCGATAGTCGGGGAAAAGCTCCTTGTTCCAAGTCCAGCCGGTCCAACCGCCACGTCCCTTCTCGGTGTAGTGCCAGTCCATGTCGATTACCAGCACATCGAGCGGGAAGCCATAGTTGCGAAGGTCTTTGGCAAGATTGCGCACCTCCTTGTCGGAGTAGAGCCAGTAGCGCGACCACCAGTAGCCAAAGGCATAGCGTGGCGGCA
>JBJFEF010000045.1:0-10908 GCA_051890435.1 Muribaculaceae bacterium | reverse complement strand
TTCCTATGGCTTTCGGCAAAAGGAACAAGTTAAAAGAAAGAAACCTCTTACCTCTCACCTCTCACCTCTCACCTCTCACCTCTTACCTCTTACCTCTCACCTCTCACCTAAATCAAGCCAGCGACTTCAAGAGCTTGTTGAGGCTCACCTCATTATCGATGATGCCCGCAAGCTCGCTTATTGCCACTCGCTCCTGCTCCATCGAGTCGCGGTGACGTATGGTCACTGTATTGTCTTCAAGTGTCTGGTGATCTACGGTGATACAGAACGGCGTTCCGATTGCATCCTGGCGACGATAGCGCTTTCCAATCGAATCCTTCTCATCATATTGGCAAGCGTAGTCAAACTTGAGCATATTCATAATCTCACGTGCCTTGTCGGGAAGTCCGTCCTTCTTCACAAGCGGAAGCACTGCACACTTCACCGGTGCAAGCTGCTTGGGCAAGTGGAGCACCACGCGGGTTTCTCCATTCTCAAGTTTCTGCTCCTCATAGCTTGAGCAGAGCACTGAAAGGAACATACGATCCACTCCAATCGATGTCTCAATCACATACGGTGTATATGACTGGTTCAATTCCGGATCGAAATACTGTATCTTCTTGCCCGAGTATTTCTCGTGCTGGCTAAGGTCGAAGTTGGTGCGTGAGTGGATTCCCTCTACCTCCTTGAAGCCAAACGGCATCTCAAACTCAATGTCGGTTGCTGCATTGGCATAGTGGGCAAGCTTCTCGTGGTCGTGGTAACGATATTTCTGGTCGCCCATGCCAAGTGCCTTGTGCCACTTCAAGCGGGTTTCCTTCCACTGCTGGAACCACTTCAGCTCCTCTCCCGGGCGTACGAAGAATTGCATCTCCATCTGCTCAAACTCGCGCATACGGAAGATAAACTGGCGTGCCACAATCTCGTTGCGGAATGCCTTGCCTATCTGTGCAATTCCGAATGGAATACGCATGCGGCCTGTCTTCTGCACATTCAGGTAGTTCACAAAGATTCCCTGTGCTGTCTCGGGGCGCAGATACACTGTCATTGCTCCGTCTGCCGTACTTCCCATCTCTGTCTTGAACATAAGGTTGAACTGGCGCACGTCGGTCCAGTTCTTTGTTCCCGAAATCGGACACACAATGCCATAATCCACAATGATTTGCTTCAATTCCACAAGGTCATTGTCGTTCATCGCCTTGGCAAAACGCTCGTGAAGCTCATCACGCTTCTTCTGGTGCTCAAGCACGCGAGGATTGGTCGAGCGATAAAGCTCGGCATCGAAGCTCTCTCCGAATTTCTTGGCAGCCTTTGCCAACTCTTTCTCTATCTTGTCGTCGAATTTTGCAATTTCATCCTCAATAAGCACATCGGCGCGATAACGCTTCTTCGAGTCTCGGTTGTCGATCAATGGGTCATTAAACGCATCCACGTGTCCCGAAGCCTTCCAGATTGTCGGGTGCATAAAGATTGCCGAATCAATTCCCACGATATTGTCGTGAAGCAAGGTCATTGCCTCCCACCAATAGCGCTTGATGTTGTTCTTCATCTCCACGCCCATCTGTCCGTAGTCGTACACGGCTGCCAAGCCGTCATAAATCTCGCTCGATTGAAACACAAAGCCATATTCCTTGGCATGTGAAACGATTTTCTTGAAAGTATCTTCTTGTTGTGCCATTTTATATAAATGTTTTTTTATTTTTCCAAATTAAAATTCTCGCAGCTTTCAATGCCGCAAAATTAATGCCCGCAAAGTTTTTCCCCGACCTCAAAAAGTAAGAATTTTGCATCTTTCCCCTCTTTTTGTCCTGCCCGAAATTGTTCTTTTGCGTTTGCAAGTTGCAAAGTTAATGAAAAACCGCCACACAATCAAAAATAATTCGCGCAATTCTAATACCTTAACACTCCAAAAGCCCAAAATTACTCCTTTCCACCGTCATCAACTTCCCTTTTTCACACTATTTTCACCGAATACTTGCTCTATTCTTTCCTATGAAATTTTTCACAATCTTTATTCCTCTTATTTCTTGCGCAATGGTGGAAAAATGCGTAACTTTGCAAAAAGTTATCAAAGCTACGCTCAATGACTTTCTCATCTCTTGTCACGAAATAAAACCAAATTTCTCAACATAAGATATTTATGAAAAATAATAGCTTGGTTTCGATTTACGACTACTCTAAAGAGGAACTCCTCGAGCTCCTCGAAGATGCCCGCCACTTCGAGCAAAACCCTAATCAAGACTTGCTTGCCGGAAAAGTCGTCGCCACACTCTTCTTTGAACCCAGCACACGCACGCGCCTAAGCTTCGAGACTGCAATCAACCGCCTTGGCGGAAGAGTTATCGGCTTTTCCGACGCCGCCACTTCCAGTTCTTCCAAAGGCGAAACTCTCCACGACACCATCATGATGGTAAGCAATTATGCCGACCTCATCATCATGCGTCACTACCTCGAAGGCGCTGCACGCTACGCCAGTGAGTTCTCTCCGGTACCTATCGTAAATGCAGGCGACGGTGCCAATCAGCACCCTTCACAGACGATGCTCGACCTCTACTCAATCTACAAGACTCAAGGCACCCTCGAAAACCTCACCATCACAATGGTGGGCGACCTCAAATACGGCCGCACTGTCCACTCGCTCCTAATGGCTATGTACTACTTCAAGCCTCGTTTCAATTTCGTAGCTTGCAACGAGCTCCAAATGCCTCTCGAATACAAAATCTTCTGCGACAAGCACGGAATCGAGTATCACGAATACACCGACTTCTCCCAAGAAGTCATCAACGAAACCGACATCCTCTACATGACTCGTGTTCAGCGTGAGCGTTTCACCGACCTCATGGAATATGAGCGCGTTAAGAACCTATACACCTTGCACAACTCCATGCTCGACGGCAGCAAAGAAAACCTCCGAATCCTCCACCCACTACCTCGCGTCAATGAAATCGCCTACGACGTCGATAGCAATCCCAAAGCCTACTACTTCAAGCAGGCGCAGAATGGTCTTTACGCTCGCCAGGCTATCATCTGCAAAGTGCTCGGAATTAAAGTGAACCGCTAATTTTTCATATCTAAAGAATTTCCTTACACTATGACTAAGATAAAGAAAGAGGAATTGGCTGTCGCAGCCCTCGAAAACGGAACCGTTATCGACCACATTCCCACTCAATCTCTCTTCAAAGTGGTGAACCTGCTCGGAATCAAGAATCTCACAAGCAGTGTGACAATCGGATTCAACCTCGACAGCAAAAAATGCGGCAAAAAAGGTATCATAAAAGTCGCCGACGTTTTCTTCCCCGAGAAAACTCTCAACCGCATTGCTATCGTTGCCCCTAATGCAAAGATCAATGTGATTCGTGGATACGAAGTTGTCGATAAACACACCGTTACTCTCCCCGACGACATTGTCGGAATCGTGAAGTGCGGAAACCCAAAGTGCATCACCAACAACCAACCCGTCAAGACTCACTTCCATGTGGTCGAGCGCGGCGAAAACGTGGTGCTCAAGTGTCACTATTGCGAACGCTCTTTCCGCGACGACGAGATTGAAATCATCTAAGACGCATCGCAACGTCTTTTTCTTATAACTTTTTAGCATTCTCCACACCCATTTTCTCTATATGAAACAAAATTGGAAACCGGGCACAATGATTTACCCGCTCCCTGCTATCCTCGTGAGCTGCGGTGCTTCGCCCGACGAATACAATGTGTTCACTGCAAGCTGGGTGGGCACAATCTGCTCCGACCCCGCTATGTGCTACGTCTCGATTCGTCCTGAGCGGCACAGCCACGACATCATCAAGCGTAACATGGAATTTACGCTCAATCTCACCACCGAAAACCTCGCTCGTGCCACCGACTGGTGCGGCGTACGCTCCGGTCGCGACTACAACAAGTTCACCGAGATGAACATCACTCCCGTTAAAGGTGTGAAAGTATCTGCTCCCTACATCGACGAGTCGCCTATTTGCATTGAGTGTCGGGTCAAAGAAATAATTCCGCTCGGCTCTCACGATATGTTTATCGCCGACGTTCTTAATGTTATTGCCGACGACCGTTTCATCAACCCCGAAACTGGTGCCTTCGATATGCAGGCAGCTAAACTTATGGCTTATTGCCACGGTCAGTATTTCAAGCTCGGTGAAGCTATCGGTCGTTTCGGCTGGAGTGTAAAAAAGAAATAATTTAATCATAAAAACATATTTATTTTCTCACGATGGAAAAAGACAAATTGATTTTCGACATTATCGAGCGCGAGCATCAACGTCAAAAAAAGGGAATCGAATTGATTGCCAGTGAAAACTTCGTCAGCGACGACGTGATGCGCGCTATGGGCTCATGCCTCACCAACAAGTATGCCGAAGGCTATCCCGGTCACCGCTACTATGGCGGTTGCCAGGTAGTCGATGAGGCTGAAACCATCGCTATCGAGCGTCTCAAGCAGATTTTCGGCGCTGAGTGGGCTAATGTTCAGCCTCACTCCGGTGCCCAAGCCAATATGGCTGTTTTCATGGCTGTCCTCAAGCCCGGCGACAAGTTCATGGGTCTTAACCTCTCTCACGGTGGCCACCTTTCTCATGGCTCTCCCGTTAATTTCTCTGGTCTCGTATTCAATCCCGTTGAATATAACGTTACTCCCGATACCAATCTCATCGACTACGACATGATGGAAGAGGTCGCTCTCCGCGAGCGCCCGAAGCTCATCGTCGGCGGCGCAAGTGCCTACTCCCGCGAGTGGGATTATGCTCGAATCCGCAAGATTGCCGACGAAGTAGGTGCAATCTTCATGTTCGATATGGCTCACCCGGCAGGTCTTATCGCTGCCGGTCTGCTCGACAACCCTGTGAAATATGCTCACATCGTCACTTCTACCACTCACAAGACCCTTCGTGGCCCGCGTGGTGGCGTGATTATGATGGGTAAGGATTTCGACAATCCTTGGGGCAAGACTACTCCAAAGGGCGTTATACGCAAGATGTCGTCGCTCCTCGATTCTGCCGTATTCCCCGGCGTTCAGGGCGGCCCGCTTGAGCACGTCATCGCTGCCAAGGCTGTTGCTTTCGGCGAGGCTCTCCAGCCCGAATTCAAGACCTACCAACAGCAAGTGAAGACCAATGCCGCTGCTATGGCTCAGGCTTTCCTCGACAAGGGTTACCAGATTGCTTCTGGTGGTACCGACAACCACTGCATCCTTCTCGACCTCCGCAGCAAGTTCCCTGAGCTTACCGGTAAGCTCGCCGAGAAGGCTCTCGTCGATGCCGATATCACCGCCAACAAAAACATGGTGCCATTCGACAGCCGCTCGCCTTTCCTCACCTCGGGTATCCGCCTCGGAACTCCGGCAATCACCACTCGTGGCGCTAAGGAGCCGCTCATGGGCGAAATCGTAGAAATGATCGACACCGTCCTCCACAATCCCGAGAACGATGCCGTTATCAAGTCGGTTCGCGAGAAGGTAAACGCCATGATGGCCGATTACCCAATGTTTGCTTGGTAATTAGTTCTGCTTGCTTTGCCCCACGCTGGTGGCATTGTGGCAAGCTGAATTTCAATTCATATCTAAAGAATCAATACTGTAACACCTATGAGGGTGCGCCCATCAAGCTCGGCGCACCCTCTTTTTCATTCTATGGCGCACTTTTTTCATGCAATTCTCCCGGTTTATCGCTTCTTTTTTGTAATTTTGCATTTCATTAGTTACACTCACGTCGATGCAAATACGATTTTCACGAATATGGCATCTTGCGGCAATGGCTATCCTGCTATTGTCAGTGGTTTCGTGTAGCTCCACAAAGCACGTCCCCGATGGTGCTCTCCTCCTCGACGATGTGAAAATCAATATTCTCGATCAGAAAAAAGAAATCAAGCAAGCCGACCTAATCAACTATCTTCGCCAGCAGCCCAACCACAAGGTGCTCGGCGGTTTGAAACTTCAGCTTGCCGTTTACAACATCTCCGGTCGCGACAGCTCCAAGTGGTTCAATCGTTGGGTGCGCCGTGTAGGCTCCGCTCCCGTCATCTACGACCACAATCTCACCCTCGCATCCGCCAAGCAGCTAAGCATTGCCCTCTCCAACAAGGGCTATATGCACTCTTCCGTTCAGGTCGATACTTTCTGTCGTTTTGAGAAAAAGAAAATTCGCGTCAACTACAATGTGTCGCTCGGTAAGCGCCACTTCGTCGATAGCATCGGGTTCAACATCCCCGACTCCGCAATCAACAGCATCATCCTCGCCGACTCTGCCCAAATGCTGGTCAAACCCGGCGTGGCTTTCGACCGTAACACCCTCGACCTCGACCGCCAGTCGATTACCGACCGACTGCGAAACAAGGGCTACTACGCCTTCAACAAGGAGTATATCACCTACACTGCCGACACTGCCGAAAACTCTCAGCAAGTGAAGCTCACCATGAACTTGATGCCTCCTTACAAAAACAAAAAATTCGACTACTACACTTCTCACGCCCCGTTCTACTTCCGTAACGTCACTTTCGTAACCAACTATAACCCGCTCGAACAACACGAGAATCAGCAATACACCGCCACCGACACTGTTCATCACAAGAAAATCACCATTCTCTACGATGAGCACTATCTTCGCCCGGGCGTTATCGACGATTGCTGCTTCATCGAGCCGGGTAAGGCTTACAGCAACACTGCCGTAGATAAGACCTACCAGGCATTTGCCCGCCTCGGCATTGTGAAATTCGTCAATATCGAAATTGTGCCCGTTGGCGAAGTCGATGGCAAAATCTGGCTCGATGCCTATGTGCTTCTCACCAAGAGCCGTCCACAGACGGTGTCGCTCTCGCTCGAAGGCACCAACTCCGAGGGCGACCTCGGATTCGGTATCGGAACCGGTTATCAGCACCGCAACATCGGTCACGGTTCTGAAATTCTCAACGCTAAATTCCGAATGTCCTACGAAAGCCTCTCGGGCGACCTCTCCGGACTCATCAACGACAACTACTCTGAGTATGCCGCCGAAGTGGGTATCACTTTCCCAAAATTCGTGTGCCCGTTCCTAAAAAAGTCGTTTAAGCAGAAAATTCTTGCCTCTACCGAGCTATCCACTCAGTTCAATTATCAGGAACGTCCCGAATACACCCGCATCATTGCCGGTATTGGTTGGAAATATCACTGGAGCGAGAAGCAAAACCGCACCCGTCACACATTCAACCTCCTCGACCTCAACTATGTGTATCTCCCAAAGAGCCGCAGCGACTTCCTCGACAGCATCGCTAACCCTCTCCTGCGCTACTCCTACGAGAACCACTTCATCATGCGCACCGGCTACTCGTTCTATCACACCAATAAGCGACAAGCCACCACTTTCGGCACCAATCTCTATCAAGAGAACGTTTACACCATCCGTGCTGCTGCCGAAAGCGCCGGTAGCCTCCTCTATGGCATCTCCAAAATGGTTGGACAAAACAAGTCCGACGATGGTGCCTACAAGATTTTCGGAATCAACTATTCGCAATATGCAAAGCTCGATGCCGACTACTCCATCACACACAATTTCAATCCACGAAGCTCTCTCGCATTCCACGTGGGTGCAGGTGTGGCAATACCCTATGGCAACTCCACCGTGCTGCCATTTGAGAAGCGTTTCTATGCCGGAGGCGCCAATAGCGTTCGTGGCTGGGGTGTACGCACACTCGGCCCGGGTAGCTTCGATGGTCTCAACTCAATGAACAGCTTTATCTATCAGTGTGGCGACATTCGTCTCGATATCAACCTCGAGTATCGCGCCAAGCTTTTCTGGGTTATCGAAATGGGGGCCTTTATCGATGCAGGTAACATCTGGACCATTCGCGACTATGAAGACCAGCCGGGTGGCGTCTTCAAGTTCAATGAGTTCTACAAGCAAATAGCTCTCGCCTATGGCCTTGGTATCCGCCTCGACTTCACCTACTTCATGCTACGTTTCGACCTTGGTATGAAGGCATATAATCCTGCAACCAATCAAGTGCGTTGGCCCCTCGTCTCGCCACAATGGAAGCGCGACTCGGCTTTCCACTTCTCTGTGGGTTATCCGTTCTGATGCTGCACAGCACCAAAAGATTGTTTGGGATTTATTGTAAAAAACACTATATATCAACTGATTATGAAAAAATTGGCTATTTTCGACCTCGATGGCACGCTCCTCAACACTATTGAGGATTTGGGCCATGCCGCCAATCATGCTCTCGAGGCTCACGGCTTCCCCACTCACAGCATTGCCTCCTACCCTTTCTTTGTGGGTAACGGCGTTCGCAGGCTCATCGAGCGCGTCCTTCCCGAAGACGCCCGCACCGAGGCTACTATCGACCGCCTCCTCGTCACTTTCAAGGAGTATTACAACGACCATAACACCGACTTCACCAAACCCTACGATGGCATTACCGAACTTCTCAATCACCTCACATCTCGCGGCGTAGCTATCGCCGTAGCTTCCAATAAATATCAGGCTGCTACCGCAAAGCTCATCGCCCATTTCTTCCCCGGACTGTCTTTTGTGGCTGTCGAGGGTCAAAAAGAGGGTGTTCCTGTAAAGCCCGACCCTTCTATCGTGTTTGAAATTCTCGCTAAAGCCAAAACGCCAAAGGCCGACACAATCTACATCGGCGACTCCGGCGTGGATATGGAAACCGCACGTCGTGCCTGCGTCGATTCGGTCGGTGTCACTTGGGGTTTCCGCCCCGAGAAGGAGCTGGTCGAAAACCACGCCGACACCATTGTCAATAGTCCTGCCGACATTGAGAATCTGGTTTTTGCCGACAAATAGTTTTTTCTGTTTCCCAGCTTCTCTTTTTTGGCCTTCTTTAAGTTTCGTTTGCCAAAAAAGTGCTACCTTTGCACTATGGTTTTCGTAACCATAACCAAAGCTCGAATCATTTCAAGTTATAATCAAAATAAACAAAGTTTTTTATTATCCCTATGTGGTTTCTCGATCTTTTAACTCAAAGCACTATCGCTCACGCTATCCTTCTCTATGCGTTTGTGATAGCTTTCGGTGTAATCCTGGGTAAAGTGAAAATCTTTGGCGTGTCGCTCGGTGTGACCTTCGTGCTCTTTGTGGGCATCATCGTCGGTCAGCTCTACTACAGTTTCCAGCCCGAGGCTCCCGCCATCGACCCCGGCGTTTTGCACTTCATTAAAGAGTTCGGACTTATCCTGTTCATCTTCTCCATTGGTATTCAGGTGGGTCCCGGTTTCTTCTCCTCATTCAAGAAAGGTGGCATTGTGCTCAATGGCCTTGCCATGCTCATCATCGGGCTCGACTTGGTGGTGGCTCTCATCATCTACTTCGGTGTCGGCAACATCAACATCACCGACCTTGTGGGAGTCCTTTCGGGTGCCGTTACCAACACCCCGGGTCTTGGTGCTGCGCAGCAAACTCTCAATGAGGTCAATTATCCCGATGCGGCTAATGCCATCAAGAGCATGTCGATGGGCTATGCTGCTGCCTATCCCCTCGGCGTTGTGGGCATCATCCTCTCGATGATTCTCGTGAAGGTTATCTTCAAAATCAACATCTCCGACGAGGCTCGAAGCCTTGAGGCTGAAAAAGAAGAAAGCCAGCTAAAGCCCTACATGATCACCGTTGAGGTCACAAACAAGCTCATTCACAACATGCCCCTTGCTCGCCTCATCAGCATCATCGACCGCAACTTCGTCATTTCGCGTATGAAGAAAGGTGGCTCCGACGAAATCATAATCCCCACTTCCAAGACTATCATCAGCGAGGGCGACCTCCTCTATATGGTGATCTCGGCGCAAGATGAGGATGCTTTCGTGGCTATTATCGGTCCGAAAATCGAGATGGACTGGAAGACCGATGAACAGCAAGGTCCTGTGGTTTCACGCCGCATCGTGGTCACCAACCACGAGTATTCGGGCCGCAAGATTGGCTCGCTCCGCCTCCACATGGGTTACAAGCTAAATGCCACTCGCGTCAACCGTGCAGGTGTCGATCTTCTCGCAAGCCCCAACCTCTCACTCCAAGTGGGCGACCGTATCACCGTTGTAGGTAACATCGACGACATCAACCGCCTCGCCGAGAAAATGGGTAACTCCATGAAACGCCTCAACCAGCCCAATATGTTCACCATGTTTGTGGGAATCCTCATGGGTATCATCGTGGGTTCTATTCCTATCGCATTCCCCGGAATGTCAGTGCCTATGAAGCTCGGTTTGGCTGGTGGTCCGCTCATCGTGGCTATCCTCATGAGCCGCTGGGGCTACAAGATTAAGCTCATCACCTACACTTCCACATCGGCAAGCATGATGCTCCGCGAAGTGGGTATCTGCCTGTTCCTCGCTTCGGTGGGTATCGGTGCCGGCGAAAACTTCATCGGAACCGTTTTCAATTCCACCGGTGCTCAGTGGGTGCTCTATGGCTTCCTAATCACTTTCCTCCCGCTCATTATTGTGGGTTGCATTGCACGTGGCCGCTACAAGCTCAATTATTTCTCTATCCTCGGTCTTCTCTCGGGTAGCTACACCGATCCCCCTGCACTCGCCTATGGCAACAAGACTGCCAACAACGATGCTCCGGCGGTTGCCTACTCTACCGTTTATCCGCTCACAATGTTCTTGCGAGTGGTTACAGCTCAAATTCTGATCCTTGCCCTTGCCAATTTCTGAGGCATCATCGCACATACGTTTATTGCCGATTTCTGAGGCATAGCAAAATAGAAAAAGGAGGCGCACAGCCTCCTTTTTTTGTCCCTTTAACAAATCCCTGCCACAACAGCAACAGCCACTAATCCATCCCTAAGCCACCCTATTGTATCAAAAGTTGATTTCTATCACTTTGTCAATCTCTGTAGGCACGCCATCGAGCGTGAGCAACACGCCGCCATCGCAGCGCTGCACTTTCACCGCTTTCTTTGTGATGTAGTCAAATGCCTTGCGCACTTTCTTGTCGCCAATGGGCAGAT
>JBJFEF010000044.1:0-2934 GCA_051890435.1 Muribaculaceae bacterium | reverse complement strand
CGCATCGCCAAACTCTTCGACGAAGATTTTTGGGTGACGCAATGACGAAGTCAGGCGAAGTAGCGTGGAACCCCAACGCCTGATTCCTTTTCGGCGATTTTTTCGCACAGCCGCCGTTTTTTTTACGCAGTTTATGGTGATAATTCACGAATAAATGCTAACTTTGTAATGATGTAGTGGGCTTAGCCACGATATACCTGCCTGCTTACCCTCTCATGTGGCAGCTATCATGGCACGCATAGTCCTCACAAGCAGTATTTTTACAGACAATAATCTCCCCGGAAGGGATTGTTAATGACACATACAGATATATGGCTAAGAATCGGAACTCAAAGTCGCCTCAAATGACGAAGAAGGAACTTGAATCGCAGGTAATTGATTTTTTCAATAGGGAAAACCACGTTCCCTACAACTACAAGCAGGTGTCGGCTGCTCTTGGTGCCGACACGCCCAAGCGCCGCTCTGCGGTGGTTGAAATCCTTGAGGAACTTGCCCTCGAAGGCTTCCTCGTGGAAACCACTCCCGGCAAATTCAAGGCTACTATGCGCAACACCGTTGCCGATGGCACATTCGTGCGACGCAGCAATGGCAAAAACAGCGTGGAGCTGACCGACGACGATGGCCAGGTGAAATCAATCTTCGTGGCTGAGCGCAACTCAATGCACGCCCTCAACGGCGACAAGGTGCGTGTGCACATCTGCGCACAGCGTCGCGGCTGTGAGCCCGAAGCCGAGGTGATTGAAGTGCTCGAAAAGAAGGACCAGGTGTTTATAGGCACCTTGCAGGTTGAGAAGTATTATGCCAACCTGCTCACCGACAGCAAATACCTCGCCACCGACATATTCATTCCCAAAAACAAGCTCAAAGGCGGACTCAGCGGCGACAAAGCTATTGTGCGCATTGTGGATTGGCCCGACAACGCCAACAGCCCGGTGGGCGAAGTGGTTGACGTGCTTGGCACTGCCGGCGACAACAACGCCGAAATCCACGCTATCCTTGCCGAATTTGGGCTTCCCTACCGCTATCCTGAAGCCGTCACCAAGGCTGCCGACCGCATCCCCGACGACATCACTCCCGAGGAAATAGCCAAGCGCCGCGACTTCCGCAACGCCATCACATTTACCATCGACCCGAAGGACGCCAAAGACTTCGACGATGCACTATCAATTGAAAAGCTTCCCAACGGCAACTGGCAGGTGGGAATACATATTGCCGACGTCACCCACTATGTGAAACCCGGCACCATCATCGACAAGGAAGCCGAGAAGCGTGCCACATCGGTATATCTCGTTGACCGCACTGTGCCCATGCTACCCGAGCGCCTATGCAACGGAGTGTGCTCGCTGCGACCAAATGAGGAAAAACTCGCATTCTCGTGCATAGTGGAGATGGACAACAACGCACGCGTCGTCAACACCGACATTTGCCGCACTGTCATCGAGAGCAACCGCCGATTCACCTACGAGGAAGCCCAGGAAATAATCGAAACCGGTCAAGGCGAATATTCCGACCAGGTGCTCACCCTCGACCGCCTCGCCAAAATCATGCGCAAGTCGCGCTTTGAGAACGGTTCGGTGGAATTCGACCGCTGCGAGGTGCGCTTCGACATCGACGACAGCGGGCGTCCTGTTGATGTGTATTTCAAAGAATCGAAAGACGCCAACAAGCTCGTGGAGGAATTTATGCTCCTCGCCAACCGCAAGGTGGCTGAGCGCATTGGCATACCGCCGAAGGGTAAAAAACCGAAAGCATTCGTATATCGCATCCACGATATGCCAAATGTAGATAAGATGGACAACCTCCAGTCACTCGTGCGCAACTTCGGCTACAAGCTGAAGACCAAGGGCAACGCCTCCGACGTCAACAAGTCGCTCAACCGTATGCTACACGACATCAAGGGCAAGGCTGAAGAAAACCTGCTCTCTACACTCGCCGTGCGTGCAATGGCAAAGGCAATCTACTCTACCGTCAACATAGGCCACTACGGACTCGCATTCGACTACTACACCCACTTCACATCGCCCATACGCCGCTATCCCGACATGATGGTGCACCGACTCCTCGAAAAATACCTGTCGGGCGGGCGCACCGTCAATCAAGCCAAGCTCGAAGAGGAGTGCAAGCACTCGAGCGACATGGAGCAGCTTGCTGCAAGCGCTGAGCGTGCCTCAATCAAATACAAGCAAGTGGAGTTTCTTGGCGAAAGGCTCGGACAGGTGTATGAAGGCACCATTTCGGGCGTCACCGAGTGGGGACTCTATGTGGAAATCAACGAAAACAAGTGCGAAGGCCTCGTACCCATTCGTGACCTCGAAGACGACTACTATGAGTTTGACGAGAAGAACTATTGTCTCATAGGCCGACGTCGCAACCGCCGCTATCAGCTGGGCGACAGCGTTACCATTCAGATTGCCCGCGCCGACCTGGTGAAAAAGCAGCTCGACTTCGCCCTCGTCGATGAAGCTCATCCCGCCGGAACTCACCGCATCGACAAGGCACCCATCACCATGTCGCGCTCACGAATGGCACAAATGCAGGAAAAAGCACCCGGACGCAACCGCGGCAAGAAACCCGATGGTGGAGCCAAGAGCAAGACGAAGAGCAAAAAAAGCTCGAAAAAAGGCAAGAACCGCAGGTGATAAGTCCCAAAACGGGGCAAAAGACTCCCATCGCAGCAACAAATTAGATGGAAATATGGATTTTTTTCTTTAATTGGTTGTATATGCGGTGAAAAAGAGGTAATTTTGTGTGCAAAATCATTAAACAATCATAATAATCAAAATAATTAATTAACTAAAATCAGAACTACTATGTGGTTAACAAACTCTTCTGTAGGAAGAAAGGTTGTGATGTCGGTAACCGGACTCGCCCTTATCCTATTCTTAACGTTCCACGTGCTGATGAATGCTGTTGCAATCTTCGATCCCGAGGCTT
>JBJFEF010000043.1:0-3002 GCA_051890435.1 Muribaculaceae bacterium | reverse complement strand
ATGCTCTAAAACATAAAAAAGGCGTACCACCGGGGGAAGTGATACGCCCACTATTATTGAGCTATCTAAAAAATGCTCTTCAAGACGTGCCCGAATGTGCTTTTCGGCTATCAATCCATGTAGAAAACGACGCCTGTGTGCACTCCTGTGGCACGATTTCTGCCATCACGTTGATTGGTCTGAAATGCCTCCAGCCTTTAACCACTCATGGCAGCCGAAAAAACTATTCAGCTTTCTTTGCAGTGGCTTTTTTTGCAGCAGGCTTCTTTGCAGCAGGCTTTTTGGCTGCTTTTGGTTTCTCTTCAGCCTTTACGGGCTCCATATCGCCTTCTTCAGCCTTTATGATGTTGTTGCGCATCATAGTCACTTCGCGATTAAGCACCTCAATCTCCTTAGCCTGGTTGCGGATTGTGGTGAGAAGTGCATTAAGCTCTTCATTCTCAATCGAAAGCGGATATTGTTCCTCAACGCGCACAATAAAGTCGGAAAGCACATTCATGTAGTTCATAAATGCCATGAACGGAGTGTCGTAAGGGCTGTAGTGAGAGTGTACGACGCCATCGTTGCGATGCTTGGTACACATATAGAAGAAGTGGTCGCTGGTTTGCAGGCGGTTCCAATCTTCCTTAAGCTTGCGGTCGTCGCACAAGCGCACGCGCTCTGAGATTGAATAAAGCTTCTTGAATGCCTCGTTTTGAAGGTCATTACCCAGCCATGCGCTGGTGTCGCGTGCTTCATCGGCCCACGACATTGGATAGGGAACCGACAATTCACCCACTGATTTCAGCTTCGAGAGGGTCTCGCTCGGAGTCCAGAATGCAATATCCTTCTCCTTGGCAAATCGCGGAAGAGCCTTCATAAACTCAAAGATGCCGGTCTCGCGAGCCTGAAGCTCTCCAAAGGTCTCATAGTTCATGAAGAGGTTGATGATTTGCTCCTCTTGAGGCGTGCTGGCAATCCAGTCGATATATTTGTCGGCTGTCAGTGGATAAGCCTCCCACTCGGGATTGCTGAAGCGGAACGAGATATCGTCGCTGAGCTTAGAGTTCTTCAAGAGAAGTTTCAGCTTAGGTGCTGCCGACGACGAATACACATAGTTAGGCGATTTCCATCCAAGAATGTGCTTAGCTCCATCGGTGATTGCGCCCTTGAAGCCCATTGCAGCCACCATCGAAGCGATGTCGTCGCAATAGATAAGCTCGGTGTTGCGGAACACCTTCGGCTTCTGTCCGAAGAGCTCTTGAATCTTGTCGTCATGAGCCTTAACCTGTGCAGCAAACTCCTCAGGATCGCCGAGCGACGACAGCGAGTGTGCATAGGTCTCTGAGAGGAACTCCACGCAGCCGGTAGCCGCAAGCTCCTTCATCGAGTCGATAAACTCAGGCACATATTGCTCAAGCTGCTCAAGTGCAGTTCCCGAAATCGAGAATGCAACCTTAAACTTCTTGCCCGACTCCTTGATCATGTCGAGAAGCATTGCATTAGCCGGCAAGTAGCTGCGGTGTGCAATGCGGGTGATAATTTCATCGTTGGCGAAATCATCATAGTAGTAGTGATCGTTACCAATGTCGAAGAAGCGATAGGTCTTCAAACGGAACGGCTGATGTATCTGAAAATAAAAACAAATGGCTTTCATTTTATTATCAATATTAGTGAAATGATTGTTATTGTTGGTTTATTATTTTTGTCGCTTCATTTAGCCGCGACGGTTGTTGTGTTATATTAGTGACCTATCACTTTATGATAGATATCAATTACCTTGGCTCCTGCCTTCTTCCACTGTATTGTGTCGATTTCGGCAAGTCCCTTGTCGCGCAAGTGGTTGTAAAGTGCAGGATACTTGATAATTGCATATATCGAGTCGGCAAGGGCATTGATATCCCAGTAGTCAACCTTTATCACATTCTCAAGAATCTCGGCGCAGCCCGATTGCTTTGAGATAATCGACGGCACTCCCATCTGCATTGCCTCAAGCGGCGAAATACCAAACGGTTCCGACACCGATGGCATGATATATACATCGCTGGCTGCAAGCATCTCATACACCTGACGGCCTTTCAAGAAGCCGGTGAAGTGGAAACGGTCGGCAATGTCGCGGTCGGCGGCAAGGCGTATCATCTTCTCCATCATATCGCCGCTTCCTGCCATCACAAAGCGCACATTGTGAGTCTTGGCAAGCACGCGCGAAGCTGCCTCAACGAAGTATTCCGGACCCTTCTGCATGGTGATACGTCCGAGGAAAGTCACCACTTTGTCTTTTCCCTTCTGCATCTTGATGCTGCGGATTTCCTCGCTCAGAGGCTCCACTGCATTATGCACTGTAGTCACCTTCTCGGGGTTGATTCCATATTTCTCAATCACCGTCTGGCGAGTGAGGTTGCTCACGGTGATGATGTGGTCGGCATTGTTCATGCCATCCTTCTCGATTGAGAACACCGTGGGGTTCACATTACCGCGGCTACGGTCGAAGTCGGTGGCGTGCACGTGAATCACAAGAGGCTTGCCGGTCACCTGCTTGGCGTGGATGCCGGCAGGATAAGTGAGCCAGTCGTGTGAGTGAATCACATCGAAATCAACGGTGCGTGCAATCACACCTGCCATTATCGAGTAGTTGTTGATTTCCTCAAGCAAGTTGTCGGGATAGCGACCCGAGAACTCGATGCAGCCGAGATCGTTGGTGCCCATGTAGTTGAAATCGGCATAGATATGGTCGCGCAGATTGAAATAGAGCTGCGGGTCCATCACATTGCCTATGCGGCTCTGCACATAGTCATAGCTTACGTCGCGCCATGCTACCGGAACGCAATTTGCTCCCACTATGCGGGCAAAGCTGCGCTCCTCATCACCCCAAGGCTTAGGGATGACAAATGTAATATCCATGTCGCCATTGTCATACATACCCTTCGTGAGGCCATAGCTCGCTGTGCCCAATCCTCCAAGGATATGAGGTGGAAACTCCCACCCAAACATTAATGCTTTCATATATGGTAATGATGCAGTTT
>JBJFEF010000042.1:6112-11230 GCA_051890435.1 Muribaculaceae bacterium | reverse complement strand
TGAAGAACTACGACAAACGCTTCTCACAGCTCAACCTCCCCATCATCAAAGTGGGCATCAACTTCAGCACCGACAAGCACACCATCACCGGATGGGTAATCGACGACCCCAGGAAATAAAAAGGAGATAAAACAGAGTCAAGAGTTTACACTGTTTAAAGCCTAAGGTGCGTACGAGGGTTATTTCCAAAGGTAATGGGAGAGTGTCCGATTGATAATTAACGTTAAAAGTGATGAGTTGTGTTTTGTGGTGTGAAAATGTATGATTATTTTTGATGAATTATTAAGGTTTTTTTAATGGCGAGTGGTAGAACAAATGGCATAAAGTCACGTTCTATTCATAGAACCAATTAATTTATTACTGCGTTATGAAACCATTAAATGTGATTTTGGCTGTGCTTGGCGGCGCTATCGCCGGGGCAGCGGTGGGATTGCTTTTTGCTCCCGAGAAAGGCTCAGACACTCGTGCAAAAATTGCAGATTGCTTGCGCAAGCGCGGCATTTGCCTAAAGGGCGACAAGATGGACGAGCTGGTGAACGAAATATCGGAAGAACTTAAAGAAGAAAAATAGGAAAACATGAAAAATTCAGGATTGATTTATGCATTCCTCGGAGGCGCAGTGGTGGGAGCACTTGCTGCAATACTTTTTGCGCCAGAGAAGGGAAGTGACTTGCGCAAGCGAATCAAGGAGATACTTAAGCGTCGTGGCATCGATTTCACCGACGACGATGTTGAGGAGCTCGTTGACCAAATCAGCTCACAGATAGAGTGATTTAGGCTTGCACTAAGCCGAAAAGAAAAAGCCACACCTACTTGTGCACCGTGACCAACAGTCGGGAGTGTGCACAAAGAGGTGTGCGCTTAAAGAAAGAACAAGAAAATTGTGCCAAACAATATTACCAAAGGCTATGGTAGAGAACAAATATGAAGAATTGTGGGTTGAGCTGAAGAAGTATCTCACTTTGCAAATCGACTACGCCAAGCTCACCACGGTGGAGAAACTTGTGGTGCTGCTGTCGGCAATTGCGATTGTGGCTGTGATGCTGATTCTTGGAGCTTGTGTGCTGTTTTACTTATCGTTTGCCGTGGTGTTTATGTTGAGCGATGCGATAGGATGCACCTGGGGAGCTTACCTTATAGTGAGCGGCATATTCATGGTGCTGATGTTGATAGTGTATGCAATGCGGCAGAAGCTCATTCTCGACCCGGTGTCGAGATTTCTGACTCGATTGTTTCTTAACCACAAATAACTTCAGGCAATGAACAACAAGCAAGAAATGAACCAATCAGTGAGCACACCTATGGAATATAGGGGCGAAACCCTTGAAGAGCTACGCATGCGGCGTGCCATGGTGGCGGTGAAGCTCGACTTTCAGAAGGAGGCTTTGCAGAGTAGGGCTCAGCAGGTGATTGGCGAACACTCGGGAAAAGGCTCGGTGCTGGGAGCAGTGTTAGGGACAACTACGTCGAAGTTCCCGCTTGTGGGCTATGTTCTCACCGGGCTGAAGGTGGCACGGGTGGCATTTAATATAATTAGACTATTCAGAAGAAAGAGATAATTAGACTATTCAGAAGAAAGAGATAATTGGAGGACTAACGAAAGATGAATGACTATATCAAGGCATCATTTACTATCACTCCGGTAGATGAGGTGCAATGTGATGTGCTGGCTGCGCTGCTGTGCGAAGCCGGCTTTGAGAGTTTTGAACAGACCGGCGACGGAGTGGTGGCATACGCCCCGGCAGGCGACTTCAGTGAGGAGAATGTGAAGGAGGCACTTGAACAATTCTGCTTTGATTCGCGCATAGAGTGGAGCCATGAGTTTGTTGAGGGGCGTGACTGGAATGAGGAGTGGGAGAAGAACTACTTCACGCCTATGGTGATTGCCGACCGCTGCGTGATACACAGTACATTTCACAAGGACTATCCCAAGATGGAATATGATATAGTGATTGACCCGAAGATGGCATTCGGCACCGGGCATCACGAAACCACTTGCCTCATGGTGGAGCAGATACTCCGCGAGGACATGCGAGGTGCGAAGGTTCTCGATATGGGTACGGGCACAGGAATACTGGCAATGTTGGCGTCGAAGTGCGGCGCTGCGGAGGCTGTGGGAATTGAGATTGACGAGTTTGCCTTCCAAAACACGCTTGAAAATGTGAAGCTAAATGCTGTGGAAGGAGTGACAATGCTGCTGGGTGATGCATCGCTGTTGAAGCCCAAGATGCAATTCGACTATGTGATTGCCAACATCAACCGCAACATCATCACAGCCGATATCGACCGCTATGCCATGGTGCTTCGCGAAGGCGGAAAGATGCTGCTGAGCGGATTCTATGAGGAAGACATTCCGGTGGTGCTCGAGGCAGCCTCTCCGCTGGGACTGCGCGAAGTGCTTCACAATGTGAAGAACCGCTGGACTATGCTACTGCTCACAAAGTAGTGATAGCGTGAAAGAATTAACGGTGTAAAGACCTTTTGTCGGGGTGATAAATTGTGGCGCACAAAGCCTTGAATTCACTGCGAAATTATGTAGAAAGCTTTTATCCGTGCATAAAAAGTGGCATAGAACCTTGGCCCTTATTATAGGCATAGGGGACATTGAGACATTTAGGAGCATGAAAACAGATTATTTATATACTAACCAACCAACTATTAACGAGAAATTATGAACCTGAAACTTAAACTTACAGTTCTTGCTGTTGCAGCGATGCTATGTGTAGCAAATGCGGTGGCTGAGGTGCATGCTATCAGCGATGCCGACACACAGAAGGCACGTGAGATAGTAGCAAAAATGACACTTGAGGAGAAAATAGACTACATCGGTGGCGACACCGACGGATTCACCATCCGCGCAATTCCGCGACTTGGAATTCCTGCAGTGAAGATGGCTGACGGTCCGCAAGGAATGAGAAACGGAGTTCACAGCACTTATTATCCATGCGGCGTGCTGTCGGCAGCATCGTGGAACCGCAACTTGGTGCGCAATGTGGGACGTGGAATTGGAGCCGATTGCCGCTCTTATGGCGTTGGCATCATTCTTGCCCCCGGAGTGAACATTTATCGTGCTCCTATGTGCGGACGAAACTTTGAATACTTTGGCGAAGACCCCTATCTTGCCTCAGAAACAGCACTTGAATATGTGCTTGGTGTGCAGGAGATGGGAACTATCGCAACAATAAAGCACTTTGCTGCCAACAACCAGGAGTGGGACCGTCACCAGGTGAGCTCGGACGTAGATGAGCGCACGCTTGAGGAAATCTACTTCCCCACTTTCCGCAAGGCAATCATCGAGGGCGGCGTAGGAGCCGTGATGTGCAGCTACAATCTTGTGAATGGCATCCATGCAGCTGAGAATGACTGGATGCTGCGCACCAAGCTCCGCGATGAGTGGGGCTTCAAGGGCATACTCATGAGTGACTGGGATGCTACCTACACCGGTTTCAACAGTTGTGTGAACGGACTTGACCTTGAGATGCCCCATGGCAAATTTATGAATAGAAAGAATTTGGTGCCGCTTGTGAAGAGCGGAGTGCTGCCCGAGAGCGTGATTGATGAGCATGTGGTGAACATCATGCGCACGCTCATATCATTCGGTATGCTCGACAAGCCTCTTGAAGCTACACACGAGGATGGCGTGGAGCTGCCTGATTCGCGCAAGGCTGCTCTTGAGATGGCTCGTGAGGGAATTGTGCTGCTGAAGAATGAAGGCAATGTGCTCCCGCTGCGTGGCTCAGTGGCAGTGTTTGGACCAAATGCCGACCGAGTGGTGAAGGGCGGTGGTAGCGGCGAGGTGCACCCTGTGAATGCCATAACACTGTGGGGTGGACTGAAGGCTGCCAACAAGAAGGCAAAACTTGTGGACAACGAAGAGTGGCTCAAGTCGCTTGACCTTGATTATAAGGCAGAGTATTTTGCCAACCGAAATCTTGAAGGAAAACCAGCCGTTACGCAGCAGGAAAAAGGACTTGACCATGATTGGGGTGCAGCAGCTCCGGCTCAGGGCGTTCCTGCCGACGGATTCTCGGCACGCTGGAGCACTACATTCACCCTCGATGTCGATTGTGACGTACTGATAGAGGCAAGTGGCGATGATGGCTACCGAGTGATGCTTGATGGAAAAGAAATTTGTGCCGACTGGAGCGACCATGCTACCTCTACACGCACCATATTGCTTCCACTGAAGGGCGGGAAGCAATATAGCCTTGTGATGGAATACTACGACAATGCGCAGAATGCAGTGGCAAAGCTCGGAGTGAAGCTATATAACACACAGTCGCTGCAGGCAGCGTTGAAGAAATATGACAACATTGTGGTGTCACTCGGATTTGACAAGAACACCGAGAGCGAGGGCTTCGACCGCACTTTTGCCATCGACCCGATGCAGATTAACTTGCTCAACGAGGCAATTGCCACCGGCAAGAATGTGATAGTGGTGATAAACAGCGGCGGTGGCGTGGAAATGGCATCGTGGATCGACAAGGTGAAGGCAGTGGTGATGGCTTGGTATCCCGGCGAGGAGGGCGGAACAGCTCTTGCAGAGATTCTCACCGGAAAGATTTCGCCGAGCGGCAAGTTGCCTATGACCATTGAGAAGCGCATTGAGGACAATCCCACATTTGCAAGCTACTATGAGAATCAGGCAACCAAGAAGCGCGTGATATACAGCGAAGGCATCTTCACCGGCTATCGTGGCTATGACCGCAACGAAGTGGAGCCATTGTTCCCATTTGGATTCGGACTCAGCTACACCACCTTTGCATACAGCAACATCAGTGTGGAGAAAACCGGTGACTTTGAGGCAGTGGTGAGCTTCGATGTTACCAACACCGGAAAGCGCGATGCCGCTGAGGTGGCACAGGTGTATGTGAGCGACCCGGTATGCCAGGTGGCTCGCCCCAAGAAGGAGCTGAAGGGATATGACAAGGTGATGCTCAAGCGTGGCGAAACCAAGCGCATCAGCATAAAGCTTACGCGTGACGCATTCAGCTACTACGATGTGAAGCAGCACGCCTTTGTGGCAGAGCCGGGTGAATTTGTGATACACGCCGGACCGTCGTCGGCAACATTGCCGCTATCGGCTACGGTGAAATTCTGACACCGCAGAACGAAAAG
>JBJFEF010000042.1:0-6012 GCA_051890435.1 Muribaculaceae bacterium | reverse complement strand
GTGAAATTCTGACACCGCAGAACGAAAAGCCGGCGGGAGAAGTGAAATTCTGACACCGCAGAAAACGGAAAACAATAGAACGCCGCAGGCAAGGAATTGCATCCCTGCCTGCGGCATTTTATTCGGCTGAAAGAGAGTGTATAGAGCATAGTCAAAAAGAGGGAGATTTCATTATGCAATAGTTGCTTGAATCAAGGGAAAATTTCTGTGTGAGAGAAGTTTTATCACAAGCATATAAATCGTTGGAGAAAAAGTTGGGGATATAGAAAAAAATGCTTACTTTTGCTGTGCCATGGATGATTTTTTTCTATCCCAGGATGCTATGTGGTGGGAAAGTGAAAAAAATCGCGAAGAATGAGTAAGTGATAATTGCAAGAGCGTTGTTAATATCTAATAAGGTGAAAAAAATTATGTAACTTACCATAAAGGAAGAAACAATAACATTTTGCAAAATAAGATGAGATATTTCGGAATTTTGATTGCAATGAGCCTAATGGCATCGTGTGCAGCCCGTCAGGGTGGCGAGAATGAAAAACTGTCGCGAGAGGTGAATCCGATGATAGGCACGGATTTCACCGGCAACACCTATCCCGGAGCACAAGCGCCACACGGCATGGTGCAGCTGAGTCCCGACAACGGACTGCCAGGCTGGGACCGCATTGCAGGATATTTCTATCCCGACTCTACAATAGCCGGATTCAGCCACACGCACCTGAGTGGCACCGGAGCCGGCGACCTCTACGACATTTCATTCATGCCCGCAGTGGAGCCTCTGAGCATAGCCGAGGCACCGCTGGGATTGCACTCCAAGTTTAGCCACGAGCGTGAAGCAGCGTGGGCGGGATATTACCGGGTGCATCTCGACGACTACAACATAGATGTGGAGCTAACAGCCACACCACGCTGTGGCATTCAGCGATATACTTTCAACACCAAGCCCGACAGCGCCATGGTGGTGCTTAACCTGAGCAAAGCCACCAACTGGGACCGCACGCTCGCATGGCACGTGGAGCAGCGCGACTCGGTGACGCTTGTGGGTTACCGCTTCAGCGACGGATGGGCACGCAACCAGAATCTCTACTTCTGCAGCCGATTCTCGCAGCCCATACGCGCACTTGAGCAGGACACGGTGGTGACGATGCGCTTCGACCTCAGCAACGCCAAGGGAGCTCTCACGCTGAGCACTGCACTCTCGGCAGTGAGCGAGGAGGGGGCAGTGCGCAATCTGCAAGCCGAAGCACCTGCCGATGATTTCGACTCGGCGCTTGCCGCAACCGAGGAAGCTTGGAATCGCGCACTCTCGAAGGTGCGAATCAAGAGCGACGACAAGGACCTTCGCACCACATTCTACACGGCACTTTATCACTCGATGCTTGCACCCACACTCTATTGCGATGTGGATGGAGCCTACCGCGGTCCCGACAGCCTCATTCACGAGGCGAAAGGATGGGAGAACTACAGCACCTTCTCGCTGTGGGACACCTATCGTGCCGCACACCCCCTCTACACCATTGTGGAGCCTGAGCGTGCAGCCGACATGGCACGAAGCATTATAGCGTTTGCCGAGCAAAACGGCCGTCTGCCCGTGTGGAACATGCATGCGAGCGAAACCGACATGATGATAGGCTATCATGCAGCAGCTGTGCTTGCCGAGGCATCGCTCAAGGGACTATTGAGCAAGGAAGAGCAGGAGCTTGCCTTGAAGATGTGTGTGGCTACAGCCAATCTCGACGACTATCGCCAGATAGGGCTATACAAGCAGCTTGGCTACGTTCCAGCCGATGCCGAGTGTGAAGGCGAGAACTGGACGCTGAGCAAGACGCTCGAATATGCCTACGACGACCATTGCATAGCCGAGCTTGCCCGCCATCTTGGTGATGAGGAAACGGCAGCCACATTTGAGGCGCGAGCCATGAACTATCAGAATGTGTGGAATCCTGCCACAGGCTTCATGCAACCGCGATTGAAAAGTGGAGCCTTTGTGGAGCCATTCAAGGCAGAGGACTACACCGAATATATTTGCGAGAGCAACGCCTGGCACTATCTGTGGTCGGTGCAGCACGACATTCCAGGGTTGGTGACACTCATGGGCGGTGCCGAGGCATTTGAGGCACGCCTCGACAGCCTTTTCAGCTATAAGCCGGCCGAAGGAGAGGAATTGCCAATATTCAGCACCGGCATGATAGGGCAGTATGTGCATGGCAACGAGCCGTGCCATCATGTGGCATATCTATATAACTATGTGGGAAAGCCACAGAAAGCGCAGCACTATGTGGCAGAGATAGTGCACGGACAGTACAGCAACACACCGGCAGGACTGTGTGGCAATGAAGATTGCGGACAGACCTCGGCATGGCTTGTGTGGAGTGCACTTGGCATGTATCCGGTTGACCCTGTGAGCCTGACGTATGAGCTTGGCACGCCGCTCTTTGAGGAAGCCACGGTGGATTTGCCCGGAGGCAAGCAACTGCTGGTGAAAGCCACCGGAGTGAGCAAAGAACGCTATAAGGTGCGTGAAGTGAAGCTCAATGGAGCAAGGTTGCCGGAGCCGCGACTGAGCCATGAGCAGCTGATGCAAGGCGGCTTGCTCGAATTTGAGATGGAATAACGAACAGCGAGAGTGAAAGCAGAAAAAACGAGAGAAGATGGTGAAAGCTGACTTCGAGGATAATTACAAGGCATTGTTTCGCCGCTACCATGCCAATCTGCTCTTCTACGCCACCCGGCTTGTAGGAGAAGTTGAGGCAGAGGATGTGGTGCAGGATGTGTTTGTGGAGCTTTGGCGACGGCGCAACGAAGTGGAGATAGGCGACGACATACAAGCATTTCTCTACAAGGCGGTATATACGCGTTCGCTCAATGTGCTCAAACACCGGGCTGTGGTAGGCAACCATGAGGAGCTAATGCTTGCCATAGGGCAGAAGCGTGCCGAATATTATGCGAGTGAAGAAAGCGAGGTGGTGAAGCGCATTGAGGACCGAGAGCTTCGGAGCACACTGTCGAGGGCGATAGGCGAATTGCCCGATAAATGCCGTGTGGTGTTCAAATTGAGCTACCTTCACGACATGAAGAATAAGGATATTGCACAATTATTGAAGGTGTCGCCCCGCACGGTCGAGGCGCATATGTATAAGGCATTGAGATATTTGCGTAACAAATTGATTGGAGTAGCAAAGAAGTAGCTACCGGATTGTAAGGTTTATAAGTAAGTGATTTTTTAAGGAAGATTGTTTTATTAGAAAGTATGATAGAGGAAAAGAAAATAGAAAACGAATTACTCATTGCACGATTCCTGCTTGGAGAATGTGATGAAGAGGAGTTGAAGGCGCTGAAGCAGCGACTCGACGAGAGCGACACGTTTGCCCGCGAGCTGTTTCAGGCAGAGCAGCTTTTCCATTTGGGGAAATGCAATGACGAAGACGACGCAAAGACCACACAGATGGCGGAATACCGCCTGATGAACACCATAGAGCAGCAAAAGCCACGCATAATTGGTACACGAGGCTTCAAATGGGCTATGCGCATAGCTGCAATGCTGATAGTGGCATCGGTGCTGGCTATCGTAGGGCGGGAATTTTTCTACAATCACGCCGAGCCTGCCGAGGAGCTGATGGCAATCACTACCGGCGACCAGGTGAAGGAGCTGAAGCTGCCCGATGGCACCACTGTGACGCTCAACCATAACACTACGTTGAAATATAGCCGCGACCATTTTGCCGACAACCGCAAGGTGTATCTTGAAGGTGAAGGACACTTTGAGGTGACTCGCAACACCGAGAGCCCCTTTGAGGTGCACAGCACGGTGATGGCGGTGAAGGTGCTTGGCACAGTGTTTGACTTCAAGAGCGACTCGTTGCAGGCCAAAGCGACAGCCACGTTGCTTAAAGGCGAGGTGGAGGTGAAGGGACAGCAAGGAGAGGGCTTGATATGCCTCTCGCCGGGACAGCTGGCTCATCTCGACGCCAAGAATCGCAAGCTTGTGGTGAAGCAGGTGGAAGAGGTGGAGGAACACTGGTATAGCACCACACTCAGCTTCAAGAAGTCGGGATTGCGGTCGATAGCAGCTACACTTGAGCGCATCTATGGCGTGAAAGTGATACTCTCGCCCGAGCTCGACCTGCAAAAGACCTACACCGGCACAGTGCCCAAAAAGGAGACTGTGGAAGAGGTGCTCGACCTGATGCAGAATGCGATGCCGATAAAATATAAGGTGGTGGGCAACAGTGTGTTTATCACCAAGTGAGCTGGCAAATATCAATAGAAAATAACCAAATATCAATAAAACCTAAATTAACATGAACAATATCAAGAATCGATTAATGGCTGTGGCGCTGGCAACGTGCGCATGGCTCGGACTTGGGGCAACCGACTACACCACGATGGTGAATCCGCTCGTGGGGACACTGTCGTCGTTTGAGCTTTCTACGGGAAACACCTATCCTGCAATAGCCCGCCCATGGGGAATGAACTTCTGGACTCCCCAGACAGGCAAGATGGGCGACGGGTGGCAGTATGTATATACGGCACACAAGATACGCGGTTTCAAGCAGACCCACCAACCCAGCCCGTGGATTAACGACTACGGACAGTTCTCGCTGATGCCCGTCACCGGCAAGCTTGAGTTTGACGAGGAGAAGCGTGCGAGCTGGTTCAGCCACAAGGGCGAGGTGGCAATGCCTCATTACTATAAGGTGTATCTTGCCGAGCACGACGTGGTGACCGAGATAGCTCCTACTGAGCGTGCAGCCATGTTCCGCTTCACCTTCCCCGACAGCGACAACTCCTTTGTGGTGATTGATGCTTTCGACAAAGGCTCGATGGTGAAAGTGATACCCGAGCGCAACCGCATTGAGGGCTACACCACACGCAACAGCGGCGGAGTTCCCGACAACTTTCGTAACTACTTTGTTATAGAGTTTGACCACACATTTACCTATACCGCCACCGTAGCCGACGGCAAACTCACCAAGGGCGACAATGAGGCAACATCCAATCATGCCATGGGCGTGGTGGGATTCAAAACCCGCAAGGGTGAGGTGGTGCATGCACGCGTGGCATCGTCATTTATCAGCATCGAGCAGGCACAGATTAACATGAAGGAGCTTGGCAACGACACTTTCGATCAGATAGTGGCGAAAGGCCGTGATGCTTGGAATAATGTGCTCGGGCGCATTGCTGTGGAGAGCGACTGCCAGTCACAGATGCGCACTTTCTATTCATGCCTTTATCGCTCGCTGCTTTTCCCGCGAGCCTTCTATGAGATAGATGCAGAGGGCAAGGTGATGCACTACAGCCCCTACAACGGACAGGTGCTGCCGGGATATATGTACACCGACACCGGTTTCTGGGACACCTTCCGCTGCCTGTTCCCCTTTTTGAACCTTATGTATCCCTCGGAGAGCCTGAAGATGCAGGAAGGACTCATCAATGCCTACAAGGAGAGCGGATTCTTCCCCGAGTGGGCAAGTCCTGGACATCGCGGCTGCATGGTTGGCAACAATTCAGCTTCAATCCTTGTGGATGCTTATCTCAAGGGTATCAAGGTGCAAGATGTGAAGACACTCTATGAAGGACTCATTCACGGCACAAAGGCTGTGCATCCCGAGGTGTCATCGACAGGCCGCTTGGGACATGAATACTACAACACATTGGGCTATGTGCCATATGATGTGAAAATCAATGAGAATGTGGCACGCACGCTTGAATATTGCTACGACGACTGGTGCATATATGAGTTTGCAAAGCAATACAGGGCTATGGCAAAGGAGCTGAAGCTCAGCAAGAAGGAGCAGAAGCAGATTGACAAGGACATCAAGACACTTGGTGAGCGAGCCTATAACTACCGTAATGTGTATGACGCTGAGAGCCGCCTGATGCGCGGACGCAATGCCGACGGCACCTTCCAGTCGCCATTCTCGCCGCTGAAGTGGGGTGATGCCTTCACCGAGGGAAACAGCTGGCACTACACATGGTCGGTGTTCCACGATCCGCAGGGACTTATCGACCTGATGG
>JBJFEF010000041.1:0-3018 GCA_051890435.1 Muribaculaceae bacterium | reverse complement strand
TGCCAACGTAGAATGAGAAGTTCAGTTCCCTTGCCTCGCCGAAGAAAAGGAAGGCAAGCAGAATGGTGTAGCATGGCTCAAGGTTGTAGGTCAGGTTTACCGTAAATGCCGACAATTTCTTCAGAGCCTGTATCTGCAGCAGATACATACCAATGGTGCAGAAAAGTGCATGGCAGAGCATCCACCAGAGGTTTGAACCTGCGGGAATCACTACTACAGGCTGGTCAGACGGGAAAATCATCAGGTAAAACGGAATGATGATGCTCACACCCACTATGCCGCCGCTCATCTGATACATCAGCATTGTGCGCGACTTCACTCCCACACTCACCTTTTTATTATATATGGCATAGAGAGCACACACTGCCGACGACACCACGCCGATGGTGATACCATAACGATAGCGTGAGTCGAACGAAAAGATGCAGAGCAGACCTGCTACCGTGATGAGTGAGAGCAGAAGCTCTGCCCACGACACACGGCGGTGGAACACCATCGGCTCAAATATTGCCGTGAAGAATCCCACAAGCGCGAAACACACCACTCCTATGGATACGTTGCTCGCTTTTATGGAGCAGTAGAACAGCATCCAGTGGAGACCTAACAAGGCTCCGCAGCCAGCAATCTGAAAGAATTTCTTCCATCCCACACGCGGCAAGCCAGTGAACACCACGAGTATGGCTGATGTGAACAACATCCTATACCATACGATATCCACCTCGTTGAGTGTTATCAGTTTGCCAAACAATCCCGTGAAGCCTGCAAGCAACACACTGAGATGCAGTTGGATAAATGCCTTGCGGGTTTCGTCCGCCTGAGATATCTGAACATTATTTCCTGTCATTATCTTATCTCTTAATTTTTAATTCTTAATTCTTAATTCTTAATTCCTAATTTCCCCATATTCTTTCACCTTTAGTTCCCCTCTTAGTGCCCCAAAGGCATTGTAAGCCAACGACTCTATCTCGTTCTCCCCTGGGGTGATGGTTATTGGGGCGAGATAGTCGATGCGTGCTTTAAGCAATTCCATGCAATAGCGGCTGTGGGCTATGCCTCCTGTCAGTATGATGCAATCCACCTTTCCCTCCAACGCAACATACATCGCTCCAATCTGCTTTGCTATCGTATAGACCATGGCGTCGAGCAGCGTCTTGCAGGGCTCCTCGCCCTTCTCCGCCTCGGCGGATATGGTTATCATGTCATTGTTGCCGAGATAGGCAGTCATTCCGCCCCTCCCGTGTATCATCTTCATTATCTGTCGTTGGCTGTATTTCCCGCTGAAACATATTTCGACGAGCTGTCCTGCCGGTATGGTGCCTGCTCGCTCGGTGGAAAAAGGTCCTTCTCCGTCGAGGGCGTTGTTAACGTCTATCACCCGCCCTTTTCTGTGGGCACTCACCGAAATGCCGCCTCCTATGTGAGCCACTATGAGGTTCAAATCCTCGTAGCTCTTGCCCACGCTTGCGGCATAGCGGCGCGACACCGCCTTGCTGTTCAGAGCATGGAACACCGACTTGCGGCGCACTTCCGGCATTCCCGTATATCGTGCCACCTCGTCCATCTCGTCAACCACCACAGGGTCGGCGATGAACGCCTTGCAGCCACATTCCCTCGCAAGCTCGTCGGCAAGCAGTCCGCCGAGGTTGCAGGCGTGATCCATGGTGGCGTGGCTCAGGTCGTGTTTCATCTTCTCGTTTACGAGATACACTCCTCCCTCCAGTGGCTTAAGCAGTCCTCCACGGGCTATCACCGCGTCGAATTCCACCTTGATGTCCGAGTCAGCCAATCGTTTGCGTATGAACTCCATACGGTAGGCATATTGCTCTATGGCGAAGTGAAATTTGTCCAGCTCGCTCACTGGATGGTGTGCTCCCGACATCCATGTCGGCTTGCCGTCCTCGTAGATGGCGAGTTTCGTTGATGTGGATCCGGGATTGATTATCAAGACTTTCATATTTTTTTTTATTATTGTTAGGTCAGACAACACGCAAAGGCAAGACTGTGATATTTCGATTCCACGCTGTCTGCCCTCGACGAAACCACCACCGGCACTTCCGTGCCCGCAAGCCATCCTGCAGTGGTGGCGTGTGCAAAGAGGCTGATAGTCTTGTAGAACGTGTTGCCGCTCTCAATGTTGGGAAACACTATCACGTCGGCATTGCCTGCCACTGGCGAGCTGATGCCCTTTATCTGTCCACTCTCGGCATCACATGCAGTCTTAACGTCCATTGGCCCGCCCACCACCACTTTGCCATAGGTCCCCGCCTCCGCGCGTCGGATTATCTCCTTGTAGTGTGTGGTGTTTTCAAACTTCGGGTTGCTTTTCTCCGTGAAGTGTGTCAGTGCAATGTGGGGTTTCTCTATACCGAGTTTGTGGCAGGCGTCGGCGCAGTAGCCCACTATGGCGTCGAACTGCTCGAGCGACGGGTGCGGAATGACTGCCGCGTCGGAAAACATCAGCAGCTTCCTGTAGCCGGGAATCTGTGCCATGGCTATGTGTGTCATCACCTTGCCCTGTTGCAGTATTCCGCTCTCCTTGTCGAGTGCGGCACGAAGCAGCACGTCTGTACTCAGTGTGCCTTTCATCAGTATGTCCGCCTTGTGGCTTCTCACGGTCTCCACCGCCTTGCGTGCCGCCTCCACGTCGTCGCCACACACTATTGTCTCCACGTCTTCCCGGTGGCGTTCTACTATGGTTGCCAGTTCCCTGCCTATGGGCTTGTCCAGGGTCAGTGTGAAACAGGCAAAGCCGTTGTACAACGCCCTCTCAACGACCTGTAGCGTATGGTCGTCGTCCGGACAAGCCAAGGCAACTCTTTTCTTCCCACCCGCCTTCGAAAGCCGGGCCGATAAGAATGAAAAATCGGTCAGTTGTTTCATCGTTGCTTTATTTTTGGTGCAAACTTACAGATTTTTTCCGAATATATATAGTTAATTTCTCATAAATCCACTTTTTTTGGAGGAAAAAGCAGTAATTTTGCGCTTGATATAAAGAGTTACTCAGATTATGTCGTGTAT
>JBJFEF010000040.1:0-11264 GCA_051890435.1 Muribaculaceae bacterium | reverse complement strand
AGAAATATGGTGCAAAATTAATTGAAATTGCGAAAAAATACAAAAGTTTCTCGCAAAAAAGGCTGTATCTTTGGTGATTTCAGAAATAATGTCTACTTTTGCAACTCGAAATTGATAATAAAAATAAATTAAACATAAAAGGCAATGAAAAGAACATTCCAACCTTCCAACAGAAAGAAAGCAAACAAGCATGGTTTCCGTCAAAGAATGAAGACTGCTGATGGCCGCAAGGTATTGGCTCGTCGTCGTGCAAAAGGTCGTTACAGCTTGACTGTTTCTGATTCTGTATCGAAGTAATCACCAGGTGACTACTTCGCTGTTTGGCGCACGCCATGCGTGCAAATCATACCTGCCGGAGCTCCCCGCGAGTCCCGGCTAATTTTTTTTATACCCACTCTTCTAATAGAATCGTCATCAATCCCATCGGCCATTATCCCTTTGCATCGCCACATTTGGCAGAGAGAGAGAGTTATGAGGCAATGTAGCCCACTGTGAGGGTGACGGCGAGGAGGTAGAGGGTGATGATGTTGTAGAGGTAGCGGTTGTTGTGCCCTATCTCTCGCACACTGCGCCACAGCGTGTAGAGGCTCACGAATATCATGCCGGTGAGCACATTGCACCACGGAGTCCATCCTCCGGGCATTGTAAGGAAGTCGCCCACTGCGCCCAGCCACTCCTTTGCAACTTCTGCCGTGGCGTGCATATTCACCAGCACAAAGCCGCACACTCCAAGCCCTATTATGCTTGCACACACGGCTCCCGTGATGCGCCACACCGAGGGGTGATGCTTAAACTGGAGCAACAGATACTTGCCAATGAGCGGCATATTGAAGAAAACCGATGTGAGCAGCAGTATGTTGCTCAGCGCGGTGCCAAAGAGCATCATCGGCAGCGAGAACACAAAAATTATCACGCCAAAGCGCTGAAGCAACGTCAGATTCCGGAATATTCCCACTAAGCGTCCCATCTTGCCTGCAAGCCGTGGCAACGACAGCAACAGCGGTATCGACCACGGGAAGATGCCAAGCACCACATAGCTCAGGAAGATGTATGCCATGTTGTCGCCGATCGAGCCTGTTGAGGCAAACTGGTGTTGCAGATGGAAGATGCACCACGCTGTCGCGGAATTGCCGGTGAGCACATATATGGCAAAGAATGCCGCTGCACACGACGCCACAAGTGCGGCTGTGATAACCGCATAGCGGCGGTAGGCGCGTAAATCCGATGCCGCAATAAATGTATAAGCCATTATCGCCATCGACACCGGCGCCGTCACGCCTATCAGCATCGTGGCAAGCGCTGTCGAGAATGTCACCAGCCAAAAGTAGCGTCGAGTGCCGTGATGAAGCCAGTGATAAAGGCTCATCATCGCAAATATAAAGAGAGCCGCAGGAAGCAACACCGGCGATGCCGAGAACGTTGCCTCCACCACTATGGTGGTGGAAAGAAACAGCAACGACGCAAGAAAAGAAGCATTGAGCCGCTCAAAGTCGCCGTCGAAGCGAAACAGGCACAGCGTCATCGTCATCACTATTGCCGCTCCGGGCAGTCGCACGGTGAAGGCATCGCCAAGCCCGGGCAACAGTCCGCCAATCAGCTCCACCAGATACTGATAAGCCGTATAAAATATCTCAGAGCGGCTATTGAAGATATTTCCCAAGTTTCCCACCTGGTCTCCATCGGCTATCGCGCTAAGCATGCGCAACTCCACCCCATTGAGGGCTGCATTGCCCAGAATAGGGAAAATGATGAGTGACACCACTCCTGCAAGGAATATGAGCAGCGCAATATCAGTGCTTAGGTGCTTGTGTTGCTTCATAGCCTATGTGTTTGGTTATCTACTTGCGGAAAGTGACACAGCGGTTGAATGCGTAGTTGCTCAGTGTATATACCACCATACCGATGCACACCGCTGCATATTCTCCCACCACGTCGCTTGGCATTCCAAGCAGTTCTATGTCGAGAGCCTTCATGGGATTGCGCAGCACGAGCACGGTGAGGAACTGCAAGCCGAAGCACAGCAGGAAGCCCACCACAAACAGCGACATCTCATAGCGAAGCCTGTGATTGTGCGACTTAAACACCCAGTTCTTGTTCCAGATGAAGCTGTTTATCACGCCGGCAATGTAGCCTATCACGTCGGCAAGCATAAGTTTCATGCCAAGCAACTCGTTGCACACAAATATCACTATGAGCGTGATGAGCGAGTTGCTCACGCCCACCAGTCCATATTTCACCAGCTGCACGGCTGTAGTTTTCGTTTTCTGTTTCACAACGTTACAAGTTATTGTTTTATTCTTTCTCAATGGTCGAATAATTGTGTAATATAGGTATCGACCAATTATATCTCACCGCAAGCAAGCGCAGCAAAATCACCGTGATGCCACACGCGCTCTGCTGGAGTATCACCGAGTCGGAGAACAGTGCTATTGCCCAATACACTATTCCACCGGCAATACACGCGGTGCCATAAATGTCTTTGCGGAATATCAGTGGCTCCTCATTGATGAAGATGTCGCGCAACACACCTCCAAGGGCGCCCGTGGTGGTGCCCATGAATATCGCCACCCACATGGGGAAGCCGAAGAGCAACGTCTTCTGTATGCCTATCACCACAAAGAGGGCAAGACCGACGGTGTCGAAGATAAACACCGTCTGGTTGAGCTTCACAAGATAGCGCTTCAGTAGTATCACCGTGAGCAGCGACAATCCCGTCACGCCAAGATACCAGCCATTGAGCATCCAGAACGGAGTGGTGTTGAGCAAGAGGTCGCGCACGGTGCCGCCGCCAATCGCAGTGGCAAGTCCCACCATATAGGCGCCAAACCAGTCGAAATTCTTGGCTGCGGCAAGGCGTATGCCGCTTATGGCAAAGGCTATCGTGCCCACTATCTCTATTATCAACAAGAATAAATCATTCATAAATGCTCAAATTTTGGTAGGTTATTTCAGTAGCGTCTTCTTTGTCTTTTTTGCCGGAGCAGGTCCTTTCGTGCTGCCCGCCGAGGCATAGTGCTTGCACCAGGGGGCAATGCCACACTCAAGGCACTTGGGCGCACGCGCTGTGCACACATAGCGGCCGTGAAGTATGAGCCAGTGGTGGGCTTTTCCCACAAGAGCCTCGGGAATGTGCTTCACCAGCGTCTTCTCGGTCACAAGCGGATTAGGAGAGTCATTGGTAAGCCCTATGCGGTTCGACACCCTGAACACATGCGTATCCACCGCCATTGCCGCCTTGCCAAATATCACCGAGAGTATCACATTGGCGGTTTTGCGCCCCACTCCGGGCAACTTCACCAATGCATCCATGTCGGCAGGTACCTCGCCTCCGTGCAAATCCACAAGGGCATTTGCCATGCCCAAAAGCGAGCGTGCCTTGTTGTTGGGAAATGTTACACTCTTTATATATTCAAAAATCTCCTCTACCGTAGCCTTCGCCATAGCCGAGGGGGTGGGATAAGCGGCAAAAAGTGCCGGAGTAACCATATTGATGCGCTTGTCGGTGCATTGTGCCGACAATATCACTGCCACAAGCAGCTCAAAGGGGTTGCTATAGTGCAGCTCAGTCTCTGCTATCGGGCGGTTTTCACTGAACCACCCTATCACGCCGGCATATCTTTCCTTTATCGTCATCGTTCAATCCACATAATCACCTTGTCGCCAAGGTATATTCCGCCAAAGGCTGCTGCAAGCCCCACTACGAGGCTTCCAAGCGAATAGAGCGCTGCGGCTCCAAAGTAGCCGTTGCGGAGCATTGCCACCGTCTCGAGCGAGAACGACGAGAACGTGGTGAAGCCCCCAAGCAGTCCCACAAACAGAAACATCTTGGTCACCGTGGGCACACTGTAGTTGCTTATGTAGGCATAGAGCAACCCGATGGCAAACGAGCCTATTATGTTCACCGTGAGAGTCTGCAACGGAAGCACCGAGTGCGACCCGTTGAACGTGAGCGACATGGCATAGCGCAAGCACGACCCTATCGCTCCTCCCAATGCTACTGCAAGAAAATTCCAGAACATATCATCAATCAGTTTTCAGTTGCATAGAAGCAAGATTCTGCCCGGCATCTCTCACCTCTTACCTCTTACCTCTCACCTCTTACCTCTTACCTCTCAATGCGCCGACTTGAACTCATCGAGGAAGCGTACATCGTTCTCCGAGAACATGCGCAAGTCTTTCACTCTGTATTTCAGGTTGGCTATGCGCTCCACTCCCATTCCGAAGGCGTAGCCGCTATACACCTTGCTGTCGATGCCGCATGCCTCAAGCACATTCGGATCGACCATGCCGCAGCCAAGAATTTCCACCCATCCGGTGTGCTTGCAGAAGTTGCAGCCCTTGCCGCCACACAAGTCGCACGAAATATCCATCTCTGCCGACGGCTCGGTGAAGGGGAAGTACGACGGACGGAGACGTATTTGTGTCTCGGGTCCGAACATCTCGCGGGCGAAATAGAGAAGTGCCTGCTTCAAGTCGGTAAACGACACGTTCTTGTCGATATAGAGTCCTTCTACCTGGTGGAAGAAGCAGTGTGCACGATAAGAAATTGCCTCGTTGCGATACACGCGACCGGGGCACACGATGCGGATAGGAGGCTGTGCATGCTCCATCACGCGGCTTTGCACCGACGAGGTGTGGGTGCGAAGCAGCACATCGGGCGAGCGCTGAATGAAGAAGGTGTCCTGCATGTCGCGTGCAGGGTGATCCTCAGCAAAGTTGAGTGCACCAAACACGTGCCAGTCGTCCTCCACCTCCGGTCCCTCGGCAACGGTGAAGCCAAGGCGAGAAAAAATGTTGATGATTTCTTGGCGGACAAGCGACAGCGGGTGGCGTGTTCCCACCTCGGCAGGTGCAGCTGTGCGCGTAAGGTCGATTGCGGCATCGGTCGTATCGTTGGCGGCAAACGCCTCTCGCAAAGCGTTAATCTTCTCGGTGGCAAGCGTCTTCAGCTCGTTGAGCTTCTGTCCGATTTCTCGCTTCTGCTCATTGGGCACATTGCGGAAATCATTGAAAAGCGCCGAAACCTCGCCCTTCTTACTCAAATATTTTATACGCAGAGCCTCAATGGCCTCAGCATTGGTTGCTGTCAAAGCCTCAATCTGCTCTTTAAGAGTGTTTATCTTCTCTAACATGATTATTACTTGTGTAAAAATAAATTTTCCGCAAAGTTACGAAAAATTTGCATTTACTTATTAATTTTGCGGTATGGAAAAGAACGTTTTTATTGAAAAAGTAGCAAAATTCATTGAGTCACACCACATTCTCTCGCCAAGCCTGCATTATCTTGTGGCTGTGAGTGGCGGTGCCGACTCGGTAGTGCTGCTACGGGTGCTCCTTGCGATGGGCTACAATTGCACCGTGGCTCACTGCAATTTCCACCTCCGTGGCGCAGAATCCAATCGCGACGAGGCTTTCGTCACCACTCTTTGCCACAACCTGGGCGTAGAATGTATCGTCAAGCACTTCGATGTACCTGCCTACGAACAGGAGCACGGCGTCTCCACCGAGATGGCTTGCCGCGAGCTGCGCTACTCGTGGTTTCGCAAGCTGCTGAGCGAGCGCAACCTTGCTGCCGTGCTGGTGGCTCACCATAGCGACGACAATATCGAAACTCTTTTCCTCAATATTCTGCGCGGCAGCGGCATCGCCGGATTGTCGGCAATGCGTCCCGTGAACGGCAACGTGTGCCGCCCGCTCCTCGGAGTGTCGCGCTCCGAAATCGAATCCTTCGCCAAGGCAATAGGTCAATCGTGGGTCACCGACAGCACCAACCGTGAGAGCGTGGTGAAGCGCAACCGCCTGCGCAACATCGTGCTGCCCGCTCTGCTCGCGCAATTCCCCGATGCTGTCAGTGGCATTCTCCACACCATCGACAATGTGCAAGGCTGCGAAGGCCTCTACCGGCACTTCGTCGATGAGCTGCATAGCGCATGCACCTCCCTCGATGGCAACATTGAGCGCATCAACCTCAAAGCACTCCGTGAACGCGCCGGCATCGACAATGTGCCGACCGCCCTTTTTGAACTTCTAAAGAAATACGGATTCAATTCTTCACAAGTGAGCGACATCCTGATAGCCTCTACCGGCAGTCGCTTCCTCTCTGCCTCTCACATTGCCGTGGTCAACCGCAACTGCATCGACATCGCCCACATCACCGGCACCGACGATGACGTGCCGCCATTATCGCAAGTAGTCGGAATGACTATCTGCGATGCCGCAGGCTTCTCGCCTCGCAGCCTCAACGGCAAAACCGAGGTGTGCTTCGACTCTGAAATTCTCAATGCCAAGCTCGAATTGCGACACTGGCAACAAGGCGACCGTTTTCGCCCATTCGGCATGAAAGGCTCGCGACTTGTGAGCGACATTTTCAGCGACTTGAAGCTCTCTGAGCTGCAAAAGCAACGTGTGCTGCTACTCACTGCCAACGGCAAAATAGTGTGGATTCTCGGCATTCGCTCAGGCGCCCTCTACCCCATCACATCCTCAACCACAAAAGTACTTATCCTCAACATCCGCAGCATGGAGTTATAAAATCGTGGTGTCAAGGATTTTTTCGTTATAAAATCGTGATGTCAATGATTTTTTCGTGAAATTCGTGTGATTCGTGTTCCTTTTCATAACCGGGAAGTCGCTTCGGTCGCACCAAGGCGCGACCCTACAGTTCCTTTCCCAGCCTCAATGCCCTCTCACCTCTATTAGTCCTATTAGTCCTATTGGTCTAATTAGTCTAATTAGTCTAATTGGTCCTATTAGTCCTATTCCCCCCTCACCTCTCACCTCTCACTTCGTGAGCGAAAGATTGATTGAGAGGCCGTAGCTGCTGTTGGTGGTAGGATAAGCCGACGACGACACAAGCGGCGTGTTCACCTGGTGGTCGAAGTAGGCACCCAGCGTGATGCGCTTGCTCAGCACATAATTGGCAGTGAAATTGATTGAAAGAGTGCGCGAGCCGCTGGTGGCTTGCGTGATATTGCTCTCAATTTTGCGTATAAGTGCGCTGTTGTTGGAGAGCGAGAAATCCAGATTGAGCGTGAGGTCGTTGCTCACACCTTGCTGCTGTCCGCCAATCTTCAAGAACGAGTTGAAATTGGCAATCTTGTAGCCTCCACCTATCACGAGCGACTTGCTGAGAGCCTCCACCACCTGTCCTGCCGACGAGTTGAGTGTGAGCGTGCGCGAGTCGCGATACTCGGCATTAAATGTCACATTGTTCTTCATCGTAGCAGCCAGTCCGATGAGAGGCGCAAACTTCTCAGTGAGCGACACCGACGAGATATTGTAGGGCGACGTAGGATAAGGATTCTGCGTTAGCTCGCTACGGCTGTAGCCCAAGCCCTCTCCCACGGCAATCCAGTCGCTGTAGCTCGAGAATGAGCCAACGGAATAAGTGCACTGGTAGGCGTGCGAAAGCGTTATGGTCTTAAACCATTTCTTCAGCTTCTCTATCTTGCCAAGTCCGTCATAGCTGATGCGCCAGTTTGGTCGCATAGTTCCAAGATTCGGGAACGGATTGAGTGTTACCTTGCCCGGCTTCTGTCCGGTGTAGGCTGCAAGGAATGCCGGAATGAGCACATCGCTTCCCATCTGGTTCACGCCTCCATTCTCGGCATCAAAAGGCTTGCCGGCAAGCGGATTGCCCTGCATGAAACCTGTGGTGGGATAATTGGTGCCCACATACTGTCCCTGCACGCGCTCAGCCACCTGCGGGATATATGCCAGGAACTTGTCGAATGTGCCACTCTGATAGCCGTTGCTCGACGAGCAGCCGCGCAATGCAGTGGATATGGCGCAGTGCGTCATAGTGAAACTTCCGCCGTAGGTCGTCGTCATGTCGTCATACATGAACTGTATGCGGTTAGTGCGGTTGTCGGTGCGGTTGGTGGTGAGAGTGATTTTCAGTCCGCGAACAGGCTCAAGCACCACCTCGGCATGAAACTCCGAAGTGTGCGAGAAGATTGCGGGCGACGTCTGCGTCTCATCGCAGAGCAGCCAACCGCGGGCTTTTGCCTTCTCTATGTAGCTCTCGTCGGTGAAGCCAAATGCAAAGTCAAGTCCAGGTGCAAGCACATCATAGTGCGTGGATTGACCGAACACATCACCTATCTCGGGGATAAACTGCGGCAACGAGAGCGACTTGGTAGTCTTGTAGCGCACGCTGAAGTTGCGCATCGACATTGCCAGTCGGGTAGCATATTGAGCAGCCTCACTCCAGAAGTTCTTTTTCTTTTCCTCCTTTGCCTCAACCACAGTCACCCTGATGTTTCGGCGACCCTTGTTGAGAATCTCGATGGTGTTGTCGTCAACCACACGCGATTGCAGCGTGAATGCTCGTCCATCGACCGAGCGGGCGGTGATTTTCACCTTCTTCGAGTTGAGATTATGCTTCAGCACAGTAGTGGTGTCGGTCTTGAGCATTATGGTTCGCTCAAATTTCTTCTGCTTGTTAGCTTGATTGCGGCGTGCAGCCGATGAACTGCTGTTGCCAAAGCGCTGGTTTACATCCTTCAAATACTTAAACTTGTTGTAGAGCTGCTCCAGATTGAAGCGACCATCGAAGTTCCACGAAGCCTGGTTCGACACCGAGTTGCCCGAGTTGAGGTCGTCGATGGTGGTTCCACGCTCCCAATTATACGAGGCATTGTAGGTAGCAGATGCTGTGATATAGTCGAGGAACGCAATCTTGTTGAACGGCGCTTTATAGCTACCAACGAATGTCTGGCGATAGCTGTAAGGCGTTCCGAGGCTCTTGATGCTCTTCCATATCGAGTCTTTCCAGTCGCGATAGCGGTCGGGGAACAGCTTCTTGTTCACAGCTCCCATAGGCTCATCCACATGGGCTGTGGTGTTGGAGTTGAACGACATACTGAGCGACTTGGTGAAATTCCAGGTGATGGCAAACTGGCGGTCCCACAAGAAGTTTTTGCTCACCGAGATAGGCAGCTCCACCTGCACATCGGTGGTGTTGCGCTCACGCTGCTCATAGTAGTAGCGCGACATGTTGGTGTTGAAATTAATGTTCTGAGGCAACCAGTTGAATTCCCAATCCTTCAGGAATTTTGTATTCTTCGACTTGCCCTTCAGTCCCTTGAATGGCTTGAACGGCTTGAAGTAGGGTGTGTAGTTATACTGGAAGCTGCCGCGATAGTCGCTGGTGTTCTCAAACTCATTGTTAGGGTCGGTGTTGCGCTGCTTGTTCGACGAATAGCTGAAAGTGAAGTTGGCAGGATCCCACGGCATGGGGTTCTTGCTCTGCACATCAAATTTCAGTCCCGACACGCTGAAGCTTTCCACCGTCTTGCGTGTCACCGCAAACGACTCAATCGAGTCGCGCTGGTGCTTGTTGGCGCAAGCGTCGAGTGCATCTTTCAGCTCCACATCCTGGTCGAGCGGATTATATTTCGGCGTTGTCTTCTCCTTCGAGATTGAGTAATAGATAGGAGCCTTCAGCTTCACCTTCTCGGGCAGGAAGCGACCCATATCCACCTGAACTGCCACATTATACTGGTCGTAGGCATCGAGGCGGCGCTGCGACAGGCTCTGATCTACCGAGCCAAATCCCACCGTTTCCTTGTGTCCGCCCACATTGAGGGTGGCAATGTCGCTCATGTTGAGCGTGAGGGTTCCCTTGGCTGCCCAACCTCCCGACTCGTCGAAGTCGGTCACGCGCAGCTCATCGGTCCACACGATGCAATCCTTGGTTTGCGCCGAGTTGTTGCGCACACCTATCATCATCACGCGCACATCGCTCAGCGACGGGTTACCAATCACTGTGATGCGGTTGTTTGGCTTCTCAGGGTCATATTCGGTATAACGCAAGTTATACGACACGCCCTCCACATTTGCCATTTTGTTGGCATTGCGGTTTTTCTTCACATTGGTGAATATGTCGAGGTCGCAATCAATGCGGTTGTTCGATGGCCACACTGTTTCGCGGTCGGTGTCGCTGTAGGTGCTGTATTTTCCCTCAGGAGTAATTTCGAGTGGCACCTCATATTCATAGTAGTTGTTCTTCACATCAGTTCCGAGGCGCAGGAACACCGACACGTCGCCATTCTTCAGATTCGATGAATTGTCGATAAGTGCCTCGTTGTGCACGTGCATCTGCAGACGCTTGTAGATGCGCAGGTCGAGGCTGGTGTTCTTATACACCGCACGGGCATCGCCTGCACGCAAGCCCTTCACCTCAAGTGCCATCGACTGCTCATTGAGCTGCGTCACCTGCGACTGGCCCGGATCGACTATTCGCGTAACACCCGGAGGCAACACATAGTTCACCGGCGTGCGGCCGGCATTCTCCTCAATGTTCACGGCATTGATGGTGAGCGAACCTTCAGCCGGGGCATCGCCGCGCTGGTTGAGGTTGTAGTCGTAGGTGCGCCACTCGCCGCGAATAAGCTCAAGTGTGGCAAATCGCAAGTGGGTGGTCTCTTGGAAACCTGTCATGAACATGCGTATGAAGCGAATGGTTGAGAAATCGCTGATGCTTCCCACCACTTTGTCATACTCCTTCAATGGTATCTTAAACTGATACCACACCACCGGCATCTCTTTTCCGTTGCGCATACGCTTCATGATGCTGCGCTTGTCGGTGATGTGGTTCTTGCCCACCTCAAGGTCCTCGGGACGTATTGAAATCTTGTATTGATAGTAACGCTCATACTCATTGAGCGTGTTGTCCTGGTTGATATCTTCCACATCGGGCACACTGCGCGACGACTGATACATGTTGTCGCCGGCTTCCTGCGACGATAGCGAGTTGCCCTCGGTGCCATTGTAGTGCTTGTAGCGCTCAAGGATGTTGAGTCGCTGCTCGTCATAGTCGTAGCCGCGATAGAAGTGGTAGTTGTCGCCTGCAGGGTCGTTGAATGGCGAGAACTTGTCTTCCTCCATCTCAGCCACCGTAGTGGGGTCGAGCTTCTGTCGCAACCCGTCGATATAGTTGCGGTAGCTCTCATGCTCAAACTCCTGTGCGGTGCTGAGTCCGTTGAGTCCCACATCCTGCTTCACACGCGAGCCGTTTGATGTGTCGAAGGCATAATTGAGCGACGTCTGAGTAGATACTCGTCCCCAGGCGGTTTCCTTTATGTAGCTTTCGTTGCCGTCGGTGGGCAGTCCGTTCTCATACGATTTGTAGCCATCCTTCAAGATGTCCTCGCTCACCTCACCCAAGTTGAAGTAGAGGTCACCACCGTCGCGGTTGGGCAGATCTTCGTCGAGGAATGGATCCATCATCCAGAATTGGATATACTCGATGTTGGAGTTCT
>JBJFEF010000039.1:0-3031 GCA_051890435.1 Muribaculaceae bacterium | reverse complement strand
GGTGGAGTGTGGGGAGAGGGGGATTTACCCCGGTTAGTAGTAGAGCAGCTCGGTGATTTCTTCGGGGGCATTGGTGATGCACTCGAGGCGGTCGTGGCGCACCACATAGGTGTTTTCAATACCCACAGCTCCCACGTGCGGAATCACGAATTTCGGCTCTATGGCTATCACGTTACCTTCTTCGAGCACGTCGCGGCTGCGAGGAGCGAGCACAGGCAATTCGTTCACTTCGATACCCACGCCATGACCTATGAATCCGGCTTTCTGGGTGTGACCCATGAAGAAATCTTCCATTCCGGCAGCAGTCACCATTTCCATTGCCACTTCATACATGCGTTTTGCCTCGCAACCGGCATGAAATTCCTTGGCAAGGCGGTGATGGATGTCGATGGATAACTGATGCGCCTTTGCGGCTGTTTCGTCGAGGCGACCAACGTAGTACACACGCGTCATGTCGGTCATGTAGCCGGTGAAGTTTCCGCACATGTCCACCATCACGGTGTGTCCGGGAGCGATAGCCGAGCCATTGCAGCCAACGGGGAGGGATAGGTCGAGACCGGCGCCACCCATAGCGAAGTCGTAGGGCGAGGGAGCATCGGCATTGTCGCCGGTGAGCAGGTTGCCCATGAAAAGCTCCATTGAGCCACCTGCAATGCGGAACTGCCCCAGGCAACCCTCATTGCGCAGCACGCGCTCAATTTCCACTTGCAGCTCCACATCGGTCATTCCACCACGGTAGATTCGAGGAATGCGGCTATAAGCCATTGTGTGGTGCACACCGCTCTCGGTGAGTCGGGCAATCTCGTAGGGAGTCTTCACAGCGCGGCAACGTCGCAGCACATCGCTTCCATTAGCCACCTTTGCGTCGCCAAAAATCTTGCGCAGGCGTTCAATGGTGCTGAAGGGTGCTGAATCGAGCTCGAGAGCGATTGTGGTAGGCATTGCCGGCAACAATTCTGCAATCTGTTCGGGTTTGCGGATGTAGTGCACATTGTTGCCGGTGAGTCCCACGGGGCGTCGCACGAAGTAGGTGACGGCACCGTCGGCTGTGATATAGGTGAAGCCGCAGAATACGCGGCCCGAAGTGTAGTAGAGGTTGGCGTTCTCGCTCACGAGAATAGCGTCGATTCCTTGAGATTTCAATCGGTTGGCGATGCACAGGTTGCGCAGAGCCATTTCATTGCTTAATCCATGAGGTATCATATTCTTGTATGTTTAGCGTTTATCGTATAGCGTTTATCGTGTGTGATTGAGACACTTGTTTATTCTTTGCCGTTGAGGAAGTAGGCTGCAAACTCAGAGAAACTGTCGAACTTCAGTTCATATCCCGAGCAGCTGCCGAATCCCCAAGAAGCATAAGCAAAATCTATGCCTGCGCGGTGAGATTCATCGCAGTCGCCTTGAGTGTCGCCGAGGTAGATGGGCTGCTTCAGCCCATGGCGCCTGATTATTTCCTTTATGTTTTCGCTCTTTGGCACGCTGCGTTCGCCATACGATAGAGAGTCGGTGAAGTAGGGTGTTGTGCCTGTGAAAGCTATGAAATTGCGCAAGCCGTAGCGGCTGCAATTGCTCACCATGAAGAGGCGGTAGTGTCGCGACAGGCGGCTGATTCCATCGACCACGCCGGGATAGAGCTTTCCGCCGAGGCGCAGCATTTCTTCGTCTTCCACGCGCGAAATCTCGCTCAGAAATGCGCTACGGTCGAATTGCACGCCCGTACGTCGCACGATGTCGTCGAAGATTCCATCAATGGGTGTGCCCATGTATGCCTTGATTTCATCGTCGGAGAACGGGAAATCCACGCTGCGGTGAGAGAAGCAGATGCGCCATATTTCGCAGTAGGAGGCGATGGCATCCCACAAGGTTCCATCCATGTCGAAGATGATAGAGTCAAAGCTTGAAGTATTCATTTCGTTAGCGGAAAAATCAGTTGAGAATAATGCCTACATCGGTGATATGCGACAAAGTGTCGGTGTCAAGACACTGCCACACTACAACTTTTGTCACCTCACCGGCACGGAAGTTGGAGCGCAAGGGAGTGAGCTTCTGGTAGAGAGCACCAAATCCGCTGCCGAGCCAGTTTCCGGCAGTGTCGGCGAGGCTGAGGTTCACATAGCGGCGCTCAATGAGAGTGTCGTTGCCAATGAGATCGACCGTGAAGCCTGCGTTGCTGAAAGCATACTCGCTATCGTGGCGCACAGCCAAAGATAGCGTGTAGAGGTGGGCGGAGTCGGCATAGACGGGCGAGAAGTGCAATGGAGCGTCCTTCAGCCAGCCGCACGAAGGGATGTGGCGGAACTCCGAAAAATCGGTATGCTTGGGCTGACAGGAGCCCAAGCATACTAATAGGATTATCATTACAGCCAAAGAGAGCCTGTGGAGGTTATTCCTTTGGCGCTGAATTGTCGTTGTTGCCATTTGGTGCATCATTGCGTTTTGGTTTAGGCTTTGGCTTGGGGCGGTTTCCTCCTTCGCCACCTGCTTGAGGCTTGGGGTTGCCCTGCGGCTTGTCGCCGCCACCTGCTTGAGGCTTGGGTGCTCCTTGCTGTTGCTTGGGGCGGTTGTTCCCGTCGCCACGCTGTCGGCGGTCGTTGCCGCGCTGCCGGCGTTCGCCTTGGTTTCCGCCTTCGCCATTGCTACGCTGGTTGTTGCCTTGGTTGGCGTTGTTCTGGCTATTGGCGTTGTTCTGAGCATTACCGTTGCCACGCTGGTTACCGTTACCACCCTGGCGGTTGCGTCCGCCATTGCCGCCTTTCTTCTTTTTCTTCTTGTCGAAGCGGTTGATGCTGTCCTGACCGATGATGTCGCCAAATTCCTTCAGCTCAGCCTGATGTTCCTTCTGGTCGATTTCGAGCTTGTCGGGCTTAACGCCGTTTTTGTTGAGGGCGATAACCTCAAAAACGCGCTCGGCAGAGATAGTGACGAGGTTGGCAGGCATCGACTTGTCGGTAGAATAGGTCATTTCGCGCTTGAAGATGTCGGTCTTGAAGTGGAAATAGGTGTTGTCCTTGGTTTCAAGGCGGGCATCACG
>JBJFEF010000038.1:0-3062 GCA_051890435.1 Muribaculaceae bacterium | reverse complement strand
AAAGGTATAAAAAATACTGATGGAATACACAATTTTTGTGTATTTTTTCGGCAAAAAATTTTGAGTAATTTGGCTGCAATTAGCGCTATGAGTGGTTGCTGCGAAATGATGGAAGCGCTCCAGCAGCAGTAGCACCTACACATTGAAGCACTCAACCGGCAGTGACTACACATTGAAGCTGAGGCGGCTGCCGCGCACCGATTCGTTGATGCAGCTGCCAGTGCCGTTGATGCCTGCGGCGTTGAATACTTCTTCTCCATTCACAAATGTGCGCTCCACGCGGTGGTGCATCACGGTGCCGTCGAAGGGAGTCCAACCACACTTCGAGATTACGTCGGCATCGGTGATGATGTGGCCTGTGTCGTCGCGGCGCACCACGGCAAGGTCGGCAAAATATCCTGGGCGAATGAATCCGCGGCGGTCGATGCGGTAGAGCTTTGCCGGAGCATGGCACATTTTCTCCACCACAAGTTCGGGAGTGAAAATGCCTTCACGCGCCATTTCGAGCATAGCCACGAGTGAGAATTGCACGAGTGGCATTCCCGAGGTGGCTTTAAGGCAATTTCCCACCTTCTCGCTGAGCAGGTGCGGAGCATGGTCGGTAGCCACCACGTCGAGGCGGTGGTTGCGTAGAGCCTCACGCAAGGCTTCGCGGTCGGCGAGAGACTTCACGGCAGGGTTACACTTTATGCGGTTGCCAAGGCGGGCATAGTCGCGGTCGTAGAACCACAGGTGATGCACGCACACCTCGGCGGTGATGCGTTTTTGTTCAACCGGAGCATCGCTGAACAGCGACAGTTCGCGCTCGGTTGATAGGTGAAACACGTGCAGACGCGTGCCACAGCGCTCGGCGAGCTCCACGGCGCGTGCGGTAGAGACGTAACAGGCTTCGGCTGAGCGTATTAGCGGATGCAATTCCACGGGGAGATCGTCACCCCGCTCTGAGACGTACCGTTCGCGGTTGGCGCGTATAATTGCCTCATCCTCAGAGTGTACGGCAATTACTGCCGGAATCGCGCTGAAAAGCCTATGTAGCGCCGATTTGTCATCGACGAGCATATTTCCGGTTGATGAGCCAAGGAATGCTTTCACGCCACACACGCGGCTAAAATCCACACGCTCAAGCACTTCCACATTGTCGTTGGTGGCGCCGATGTTGAAGCTGAAATTGGCTACCGAAGTTTCGGCAGCCCGCGCAAACTTCCATTCAAGTGCTTCGATATCAGTGGTTTGCGGCACGGTGTTGGGCATATCCATAAACGAAGTCACACCACCTGCCACCGCGGCACGGCTTTCGCTTGCAATGTCGGCTTTGTGCGTGAGTCCCGGCTCGCGGAAGTGCACTTGGTCGTCGATAACACCCGGCAGTAGCAAAGCACCGGTGAGGTCGTCGGCGAGGTCGCACCGAGCCATAACTTCCTCAGAGGGAACGCCTTGTCCCACTTCGGCAATCATGTTGCCATCAATAATCACATAGCCTGTGTGAGTGGAGCCTTCGTTGACAATCGAGGCATTATATAGAATCCTGCGGCTCATATAGTTTCTTGCTTTTTGGCTGAGAAATAGTTAGTTATGAAGTTTTTCGGGGGCAAAAGGCGCAATGCTATTTCAAGCGTTTGTATTTGCCCAACCAGCTGTTTACCTTCAGTTTGATTACGCCAAACACGGCTTCGCCGAAGATGCTGGTGTTCATCTTGCTGGTGCCGAGCACGCGGTTCACAAAGATGATAGGCACCTCTTTAATCTTGAATCCGAGCTTGAAGGCGGTGAATTTCATCTCAATCTGGAAGGCGTAGCCCTTAAATTCCACCTTGTCGAGGTCGATGGCTTCGAGCACGCGGCGCGAGTAGCACACAAATCCGGCAGTGGTGTCGCGCACCGACATACCGGTGATGATGCGCACATAGGCGCTGGCGTAGTACGACATCACCACGCGCCCCATGGGCCAGTTCACCACATTCACACCGGTGATGTAGCGCGAGCCCACCGATAGGTCGGCACCTTCTTCGGCGCACGCTTTGCGCAGAGGAATGAGATCGTTGGGATTGTGGGAGAAGTCGGCGTCCATCTCGATGATATATTCATAGTGGCGCTCAAGAGCCCACTTGAATCCGGCAATGTAGGCAGTGCCAAGTCCGAGTTTTCCGGCGCGTTCCACCAGGTGCACGCGCTCGGGGTGCTCTTGCATCAGCCCTTTCACAATAGCGGCAGTGCCGTCGGGCGAATTGTCATCGATGATGAGCACATCAAATTCATGCGGCAACGCGAGCACCACATTGATGATGTTGGCGATGTTTTCTTTCTCGTTATAAGTGGGTATGATAACCACACTGTCCCTTTTGGCAGCCTGCGACATAGAGCAATTCACTGTTTTTAAGTTGGTCGAATACGTTTATATGCACAAAAGTAGCAATTTTCCCGCAAAAAACTTGAAAAAAATCATCTTTTCCCACATTTTTTTCTTGCTGCGCAATAAAACTGCGCACTTCGGTCATAATTTTGCGTCAGAAAACGAAAACAACAGGTTTTGAGCACCGACTGAGAGTTTGACACCTGATTGTGGAAACGGAGAAGGAGTGAAGACTCTTTCCCAAAGAAAAAAGTTCTTTGAAAAGATGGCACACACCACCCGGGGGTGGTCGACGATTGATGAGGGATACTTCGAAATCTATTTTATTTTTAGTTTTTTATTTTCCCCCTGAAGGAGAGCCGGAAAGAATGATTTCCGGACAAGGCAGATTGACATCTCCAGCCAGCACCGGCATTTGTCGGCATGGTTTCTTGCAGATGAAATCCACCACTAATGGCTGATTTCACGCTGTCCACAATTGGTATCACGAGTAGCGCTTGCGCGATGCGGGATATTTTGAAAATGCCTTCATCTACCATTTCACCATCGCCGTGTGTGCCCTTCTTTTCTTTTTTCGACTGGAAGATTATAGTTCTTTGATATATTTGTAACAATTAACGAATTATGAGTTACAACGCAATGTTGCGTAGTAACAATGTGATTCGCAATCATGAAGGAGCAAAGGCGTGGATGCAAAGCCCGGAATTTGAGC
>JBJFEF010000037.1:7678-11418 GCA_051890435.1 Muribaculaceae bacterium | reverse complement strand
CTTCGGGGCGAGTGGGTGCAGTTTTTGTGAGGGAAATGGGGGATAATAGCGAGATATTTTGTAATTTTGTGTGGCGAAACTGATTATGGATATGCTGGAAATTCTTGAATATGGCTTTTTTCAGAATGCACTCCTTGGGGTGCTGATTGCCGGGGTGGCTGCTGCTGTCATCGGCACTTATATCGTTACGCGCCGCATGGTGTTTATTGCCGGTGGTGTGACTCATGCTTGTTTTGGCGGGCTGGGGCTGGGCTATTTTCTTGGAGTAAGCCCTATAGCGATGGCGAGCGTGTTTGCGGTGGCGTCGTCGCTTGGTGTGGAGTGGTTATCGACGCGGCAGCATGTGCGCCGCGACTCGGCGATAGCCGTAATCTGGGCTCTGGGCATGGCTCTGGGCACGCTGTTTATTTTCCTCACGCCGGGCTATGTGCCCGAGCTCAATTCGTTTCTTTTTGGCAATATTCTCACCATCACCACGAGCGACCTGATGATGTTTGGGACGTTTCTGCTGGTGCTGATGGCGTTTTTCACACTATTCTACCGCACGATTATTGCGTGTGCTTTCGACCCCGATTTTGCCCGCACGATGAATTTGCCGGTGACGGCGATCAACTGCACAATGACGGTGCTCACGGCGCTGTGCATAGTGCTCACCATACGCCTCATAGGCATCATGCTGCTGCTGTCGCTCTTCACGATGCCGCAGATGATTGCCGAGAATTTCACGCGCAATTTCCGCCCTATGGCTGTGATTTCGGTGGTGGCAAGTGTGGTGTGCTCGGTGGCAGGGCTGGTGTGCTCCTATGCGCTCAATGTGCCTGCGTCGGCAATGATAGTGATAATGCTGGTGGTGGCGTATGCTGTGGCGCGGATCATTGGCAATAAAAAGCGGAAATCAGCGTTAATGATATGATAGACTATTGCCTTGCGGCAAGCAATGCCGAGGGTGACAGGCAGTGAACTTGGTAAATTTTTGAACGGAAAGAAATTTTGACGCGAAACAGCCGACATATAATTCTCACACTTGCAGCAGCGCTATTGGCGGTGTTGCTGTCCTCGTGCAGCACCAAGAAGAACACTGCGATGTCGCGCTTCTGGCAGGCTTTCAACACGCGCTACAATGTGTACTACAATGGCGAGACCAACTACATAGAGCAGCTTCACACCATGGAGACCGACTATGACGACGACTACACGCGCCGCGTGCTCATCCACCCTGCCGAGGCACATGCCATAGAGAAGGCTCCGAAGCCTAAAGGCAGTTTCGACCGCACCATGGAGAAGATGCAGAAAGCCATACAGCTGCACAGCATCACCAAGAAGCCAAAGAAGAACCCGAGCAAGGCTCGCGACCCGAAATACAAGGAGTGGCTAAAGCACGATGAATATAACCCCTTCTTGCACAATGCGTGGCTCATGATGGGCAAGGCGCAATATATGAAGGGCGACTTTGCCACGGCGGCAGCTACTTTCCACTACACCGCACGGCGCTTCAAGTGGATGCCCGATGTGGTGACCGAGTCGCAACTGTGGGAGGTGCGCAGCTATTGCGCTTTGGGATGGACTACGGAGGCCGACAATGTGTTTACGCACATCAAGCGCGACAAAATCACGAAAAAATCGCTGCGCACGCAATATGACCTCACGGCAGCCAACTTCTACATGAAGTGTCGTCGCGACTCTACCGCCATTCCCTATCTTGCCGGCGCAGTGAAGGGCAGCAAGGGTGCGCAGAAGGTGCGCTTGCGCTTCTTGCTCGGGCAGCTCTATGCCGAGACGGGCAACAATGCAGCAGCCTACCAGGCGTTTAACAAGGTGGCTGGTGCCAATGGAGCCACCTACCGCACACGCTTCAATGCCCGAATAAAGCAGAGCGCGGTGTATGACGGAAACAACATCTCCAAAGAAGTGCGCTCGCTGAAAAACATGACGCGCTATGACCGCAACAAGGAATATCTCGACCAGATATATTATGCCATAGGCAACTTGTATCTCTCGCGCCGCGACACCGCCAACGCCGTATCAAACTATGTGCTTGCAGCGCAGAAGAGCACACGCAATGGCATCGACAAGGCAATCAGCCAGATTACGCTTGGTGGAATCTACTTCACGCAGCACAAATATGCCGATGCGCAACCGTGCTATGCCGAGGCAGTGCCGCTGCTCTCACAGGATTATCCCAACTACAAGCAGCTGAAACTGCGCTCTGACGTGCTCGACGAGCTTGCCGTGTATGCCCAGAACGTGAAGCTGCAAGACTCGCTGCTCACGCTCTCGAAGCTCACTCCCGAGGAGCAGATGAAGGTGGCACAGCGCCTTGTAGATGAGCTGAAGAAGAAAGAAAAAGAAGAAGAGGAGAACGCCAAGCGCGAGGAATATCTCGCCGAGCAAGCCGCCAAGGGCAACCAGAACGGCAACACGAAGAGCAATGCGCCCACGGCGTTCCAGATGAATACCGACAAATCGTGGTACTTCTACAACACCGCCACAAAGAATGCCGGAAAGACGGCTTTCCAGAAGCAATGGGGAAGCCGCAAGCTCGAAGACGACTGGCGCCGACGCAACAAAGCCACATTCTCGATGGACGAGTTTGAGGCTGATGCCTCGGGCAACCTCGCCGCCGACAGCACCGCCTTGGCAAACGACTCGACGCAAGTGGATGCCGAAACACGGAAGAAGGAGGAAGACCCACACTATGTGGAATACTACCTCAAGCAGATTCCGAAGACCGACGAGGAGCGCACCGTGTGCAACGACATCATTCAGGAAGGACTCTACAACATGGCTGTTATCCTCAAGGACAAGCTCGAAGACTTCCCAAGCTCGATAGCAGAATTCAACACCCTGCTTACGCGCTACCCCGACAATGTGTATCGCCTCGACAGCTACTACAACCTCTACCTCATGTATATGCGCATGGGCAATGAGGCTTCGGCACTCACCTATCGCGACCTGATAGTGAGCGACTTTGCCGAGAGCGCCTACGGGCAGGCGATGCGCGACCCCAACTACTTCGACAACCTTCGCAACATGGAGCGCGACCAGGAGACAATGTATGAGCGAGCCTACGATGCCTATATCAACAACCGCAACGAGGAGGTGCACGCAGCCTACAAGGAGATGAATGCACGCTATCCGCTATCGAAGATAATGCCGAAGTTCATGTTTATCGACGCCCTCTCGTATGTGACCGAGAAACGATATGACGACTTCAAGGCTACACTCAAAGAGATGCTTGAGCGCTACCCCGAGACCGACATGACGCCGATGGCATCGTCGATACTGAAGCAAATGGCACAAGGCCGCAAGCCAAATGGCGGAGGCAGCAACCTGCGCGGAATGTTGTGGGCAACGCGCCTCACCAACGACACCACAGCCGCCGGGGTGGGCGAGCATGTGACGCCATTCACCGACGACAAAGAGAAGCCGCACTATTATGTGCTGGCTTATCCCACCGATACCGTATCGGCAAACGCCTTGCTGTTCTCGATAGCCCGCCACAACTTCAATGCCTTTGTGGTGAAGGACTTCGACCTGGAGCAGATGACATTTGGCCGCATGGGATTGCTCATAGTGAAGGGCTTTGCCAACTTCAATGAGGTGAGCCACTACAAGACGGTGCTTGAAGAAGACCGCGAGCTGCCTATGCCGCCGCAAGTGCGCCACGTGCTAATCAGCGTGGATAACTTCAAGATTTTGCTCAACGAGGGTCGCTCGCTTGAGGAATACTTTGAATTCCT
>JBJFEF010000037.1:5986-7578 GCA_051890435.1 Muribaculaceae bacterium | reverse complement strand
GAAGATGAAACCGAAAACACTGAAGAAGAGGAGGAAGAAACCGATGAATAATGGAACAATACTTTGGGCCGACGATGAAATTGACCTGCTGAAACCGCATATCATGTTTCTAAAGCAGAAAGGATATGACGTGGTGACCGTGAACAACGGTCGCGACGCACTCGATGCTGCCGAGACATCTAATTTCGACCTTATCATTCTCGACGAGAATATGCCGGGCATAAGTGGCTTGGAAACTCTCTCGCGAATAAAAATATCCAATCCCGAGGTGCCGGTGATTATGATCACCAAGAGCGAGGAGGAGAACATAATGAACCAGGCTATCGGCAACAAAATTGCCGATTACCTCATAAAGCCGGTCAATCCCAACCAGATTCTGCTTTCGATCAAGAAGAATCTGCACTCGGGCACGCTCGTGTCGCAGAAAGCCACGCTCGACTACCAGCAGGAGTTTCGCAACATAAGTATGCTCATCAACACTGCATCCTCCTTCGAGGAGTGGTGTGATGTGTATCGCAAGCTCGTGCACTGGGAGCTGACGCTTGCCAGCACCGACACCAATATGGACGAGATGCTGCGCATGCAGAAGATAGAGGCCAACACCGAGTTTGCTAAATTTGTGAAGAAGAACTATGAAAAATGGGTGACTACCGACAATCACCCGCTCATGAGCCACGAGATATTCAAGAAGAAGGTGTTTCCGCTGCTCGACGCGGGCGAGAAAGTGTTCTTCATAGTGATTGACAACTTCCGCCTCGACCAGTGGCGCATGGTGAAGCCCATGCTGAGCGAATATTTCACCATCGACGACGATGACCTCTATTGCAGCATTCTGCCTACAGCCACTCAATATGCACGCAATGCGATTTTCTCGGGACTGATGCCCATTCACATCGCTAAAATGTTCCCCGACTTGTGGGTGGATGAGGACGAGGAGGAGGGAAAGAACCTGAATGAGTCGCCGCTCATACGCACCATCTTGGAGCGCTACCGCAAGCACTACCGCTTCTCTTATAACAAGCTCAACGACTCGCAGGCTGGCGAGAAGCTGCTAAACAACTTCAGCAACCTGATGGTGAACGACTTGAATGTGCTTGTGATTAACTTTGTGGATATGCTGTCGCACGCTCGCACCGAGTCGAAGATGATACGCGAGCTTGCCTACTCTGATGCAGCCTACCGCTCGCTCACCGAGTCGTGGTTCCGCCACTCGGCTACGATAGAGATTTTCAAGCGCATTGCCGAGAAGGGCTTCCGCGTGGTGCTTACCACCGACCACGGCACAGTGCGTGTGGATTCGCCCATCAAGGTGGTGGGAGAGAAGAGCACCAACACCAATTTGCGCTACAAGCTGGGGCGCAACTTGAGCTACAACCCGAAGCAGGTGTATGAGGTGAAGCGCCCGGAGCAGTTTGGACTGCCACAGCCGAATATCTCCACTACCTATATTTTTGCTACTAACCGCGACTTTATTGCCTACCCCAACAACTATAACTATTATGTGCAATACTACAACAACACCTTCCAGCATGGTGGCATTTCGCTTGAGGAGATGGTGGTGCCTGTGGTGACGTTAGGTAAGAGGTAAGAGG
>JBJFEF010000037.1:0-5886 GCA_051890435.1 Muribaculaceae bacterium | reverse complement strand
TTGGAATAATTGATTTTTAATGATATGGAAAAGAAAATTATTGAGATAGCTTCGCTTGAGGCACTTCCCGAGGCTGCAAAGCAGTTTGTGGAAGCTATGGACGACTTCACCGTGTTTGCCTTCTTTGGCGAGATGGGTGCAGGAAAGACCACTTTTATCAATGCACTGAGCCGTGCGCTCGGTGTGGAGGACGATGTGACTAATTCACCGTCGTTCTCAATCATCAATGAGTATCGCAGCGACACCACTGCCGAGCTTATCTATCACTTCGACTGCTACCGCTTGCAGAATGAGGCAGAGGCAGAGGATATAGGTGTGGAAGACTACTTCGAGTCGGGCGCAGTGTGCCTCATTGAGTGGCCTGAGCGCATTCTCGACCTTCTTCCCGACGACACTGTGCGTGTGGATATAGTTGAGGCTGCCGACGGCAAGCGCACTCTCACCATGACGTTTCCCGAAATTTGACCTACACGCTATGCCACGATACATTCATTTGCACGAAACGGCATCGACCAACACCTACCTCTCGCGCATGGCGCAAATGCTCCCTTCGGGCACGGTGATTTACACCTATAAGCAGACGGCAGGACGCGGACAGCGCGGCAACTCGTGGGAGTCGGAGCCCGGGAAGAATCTCTCTTTTTCGCTGATCACTAAGGACATTGCCGTGAGTCCGGCCGAACAGTTCCTGGTATCGGAGGCGGCATCGCTCGCTGTGGCTGATTTCCTTAAAGAATACGTCGGCGACATCACGGTGAAATGGCCCAACGATGTGTATTACCGCGACAAGAAGATTTGCGGTATGCTGATAGAGCACTCGCTGCAAGGTGCACGCATCAAGAGCACCATCACGGGAATCGGCATCAATGTGAACCAGACTGAATTTGTGAGCAATGCGCCCAACCCGGTGTCGCTTGCGCAAATCACGGGGAAAGAATATGACCTCGACGAATTGCTTCACAAGGTGTGTGAGCGGGTGGAGAAATATCTCGACTTTGCAAGCTACACCTCCGAACAGCGAGCCGACTTGCATCGCCGCTATCTTGCGGCACTCTATCGCTGCGACGGGCAATTCCACACCTTTGCCACACCGATGGGCGACCGCAGCACGCTGGCACCGGTGACGATAAATCCCGAGGGGTGGAACACCTTTGAGGCACGCATTGATGATGTGAAGCCCGATGGCACCATTGTTCTGGTGCATCGCGATGGCACCTCCACAGGCTACGCTTTCAAGGAAGTGGCATTTGTGCTATAAAAAATGCAAAAAAACGGGGAATTATGTGGCGGATATGAAAATTTTTCCTACCTTTGCACCCGTAATCCACGACGATAGCGTTGCGGATGCATAATGTGCCGCCCGGGTGGCGAAATGGCAGACGCGCTGGTTTCAGGTACCAGTGGAGTAAAATCCGTATCGGTTCGAGTCCGATCTCGGGCACAAAAAAAGGATATGCTTTTGATGAGGCATATCCTTTTTCTTTTTTGTGTCTGTTTGTGCCGAGTGTGCCTTGGTGGCATTTTGTGGCTTCTTGTGCCGAGTGTGCCTTGGCGGCACGTCACCATTATTGCACGGGGATTTTGGCGATGCGGCGGCTATGGCGTCCACCTTCAAAGTCGGTTTCGAGGAATGCTTTCACAATCTCGATGGCCTGCTCGTTGCTGATGAATCGGCCCGGCATGGTGAGCACGTTGGCATCGTTGTGCATGCGTGCGAGGCGTGCAATCTCGGGAATCCAGCAGAGAGCCGAGCGGATGCTCTGGTGCTTGTTGAGAGTTATGTTGATACCTTCGCCGCTGCCGCAAATTCCTATGCCGGGATAGCACTCGCCGCTTTCCACGGCAAGGGCGCAGGGGTGGGCAAAGTCGGGATAGTCGCAGCTGTCGGTGCTGTCGGTACCGAAGTCGCGCACGGCGATGCCTTGGCTCTTGAGATATTCGATGACAGCGAGCTTGGTTTCATAGCCGGCATGGTCGCAGCAGATGGCTACCGGCGTGTTTTCTTTTGTAATCATAATGAATATTAAGTGTTATGTGGTATTTCAGCAGCGTACCGTGTGGGCACGCTGCTGAAAGAAGATGTTATTTCTCGGGTTGGGGCTTGAGCCACTGGTCGAACCACTTGAAAAATTCGCGATGCCACATCACGGCATTCTGCGGCTTGAGAATCCAGTGGTTTTCGTCGGGGAACACGAGCATTCGTGCAGGAACGCCGCGGAGGCGTGCTGCATTGAACGCCATCATGCCTTGCGATGCAAGGATGCGATAATCTTTCTCTCCCACAGTGACCATGATTGGGGCGTCCCACTTGTCAACGAAACGGTGGGGCGAATTGGCATAGCTGCGCTGAGCGATGGCGTTGTCCTTCTCCCAGAATGCGCCGCCGAGATCCCAATTGGCAAACCACATTTCTTCGGTTTCGAGGTATTGAGCCTCTACATTGAAGATGCCGGCATGAGCGAGCAGGGCAGCGAAGCGGTGGTTGTGGTTACCGGCAAGCCAGTAGATAGAGAAGCCTCCATAGCTTGCGCCTGTGGCACCGATGTGGTCGGTGTCGATATAAGGCTCATTCTTCATGAAATCGACTGCGCTGAGGTAGTCCTTCATGTTCTGACCGCCATAGTCGCCCGAGATTTGGGCGTTCCACTCTGTTCCGAAGCCGGGCAATCCGCGACGGTTGGGGGCGATGATTATGTAGCCTTGCGAAGCCATAAGGCGAAGGTTCCAGCGATAGCTCCAGAACTGGCTCACGGCGCTTTGTGGTCCGCCTTGGCAATAGAGGATTGCGGGGTAGCGCTTTGAGGCGTCGAAGTCGGGCGGGAGAATTACCCAAGTGGTCATGAGCTTTCCATCGGTGGTGGGCACGAGTTTTTTCTCCACTTTGATGGGCTTGAGCTGAGCGAGGAGGTCGTCGTTGACCTTAGAGAGCTTCACTACTTCCTTGCCGGGATTTACGCAGAAGATCTCGTTGGGCTCGTTGAATGAGTGACGCAGGGTGATTACTTTTCCGTCGGGAGTGGGAACAACGGCGGCAAAATCACATTCGCCATCGGCAATCTGATCGACTTTGTGCGAAGCCACGTCGATGCAGAACATAGGCACAGTGCCCTGGAAAGGAGCCACGAAGAAGATTTTTTGCTCGTCGTCGCTCCAGGCGATTTGATCGACCGAGTAGTCCCATTGAGCAGTGAGGTCGGTCTTCACGCCGGTCGCCATATCCATAACGAAGATGCGGTTTTTGTCGCTTTCATATCCGTCGTGCTCCATAGAGAGCCATGCGAGATATTTTCCGCTCTTTGAGAATATGGGGTTGGTGTCGTAGCCCATCATTCCCTCGGTGAGGTTGCGGGTGGATTTTTTCTCGATGTCGTAGAGGTAGAGGTCGGAGTTGGTTGAGATTGAGTAATCCATACCGGTCTTTTTGCGCGACACATACACGAGCGACTTGCTGTCGGGCGTCCAGGCGAAAGATTCCACACCGCCGAATGGCTTCATGGGAGCCTCGAAAGGCTCACCCTCCATGATGTCGGTGACGTCGGAGAGCTGAGAGCCGTCGAAGTTGGCGATGAAAGGATGAGGGATGTTTTCCACCCACTCGTCCCAGTGCTTATACATGAGGTCGTCGATGAGGCGTCCTGAAGATTTTGGGAGGTCGGGATAGATGTCGCCTGCTTTGTCGAAGGCTTTCACTTGTGAGATGAAGATGATTTTCTTCTCGTCGGGCGAGAAAGCGAATCCGTCGATTCCATTTTCCACCTTCGAGATGCAACGGCGGTCGCTGCCGTCGGCGTTCATGGTGAAAAGTTGCATAGCGTCGCCCTCGCGATAGAGGAAGGCGATTTTTTTGCCGCCATCAATCCACACGGCGTTTTGCTCCGACGAAGCAGTGTGGGAGAGGCGAGTAGGCTCAGAGCCGTCGGTGTTCATCACCCAAAGTTCGCGGTTTGATTTGTTCTGCTCGATGCTCTCAAAGCTTACGCCATAGAGGATGCGTGAGCCGTCGGGCGAGAGTTGCGGGTCGGAGACGCGACCAAAAGCGAAAAGGAGCTCGGGAGTGAGCTTCCCATCGTCAACCTTCACTTCGGGGCGCTCAATGATAGGAGCCTCGTCGGAAGCGGGGTTGTTGCATGCAGCAGTAGCTGAAAGAACCACCAAAGATGCCATAATTTTGCTGAAATTCATATCGATATTTAAGTTTAAATTAATTTCTGCCACAAAGTTAGGCAAAATCTGCGAGATTATGAATTGGCAGGAGAAAGAAACATTTCGCCGAATATGCAAAGATGTAGCAAAAGAGAGCCCCGGAAAGCGATGGGAAAAACGGTGTAAAAAGGCGCAAATTTCGGGGAAACGTCAAATTCTGCCCAAAAAAATTTCGGGGAAACGCCAATTTTAACAGTTGAAAATTTCGGGGAAAAGGCAAATTTGGCTCAAAAAAATTTCGGGGAAACCGGAAAAATAGCTTGAAAAAATTTTGGGGAAACCGAAAAAAGCAGTAAATTTGCGCTGGATAAAGTGCAGAATAACAGCATATAATCCAAGATAGAGGCAACAAAAATGAGGAACGAAAGATGAAGAGAGTATTTAAGCGCAAGATTTACGACACAATGAAGGCTTGGAAAGATGAGTCGAAAGGCCGCACGGCATTGCTTGTGGAGGGTGCAAGGCGTGTGGGAAAATCGACCATAGTGGAAGAGTTTGCGCGCAACGAGTATCAGTCGCATATAATAATCGATTTCAACAAGACGTCGAAAGAGATAAAGGCACTTTTCGACGACATTATGGACCTGGATCGCTTGTTTATCTATCTTCAAGCCACCTACCATGTGGCGTTGCACGAGCGAAAGTCGGTGATTGTGTTTGATGAGGTGCAGAATTGTCCCATGGCACGACAGGCAATCAAGTATCTTGTTGCCGACGGACGCTATGACTATATCGAAACAGGCTCTCTGATAAGCATCAGGCAGAACACAGAGAAAATCACCATACCGAGCGAGGAACGCCGCATACAGATGAACCCGATGGATTATGAGGAGTTCCGCAGGGCATTGGGCGATGATGCGTCGGTGGAGATATACCGTACCATGTATGATAAGAAGATGAAGGTGGGAGCTGCGTTGAGAAGCGCTATGCGCGATTTGCGCATGTATATGCTGGTGGGAGGTATGCCCCAGGCGGTAAACGAATTGCTCGACACCAATGAATTGCGCAAAGTAGATGATGTGAAGCGCAGCATTATCGATTTGTATCACGACGACTTGCTGAAAATCGACCCGACGGGTGCAGCGTCGAGGGTGTTTCTGTCGATTCCGTCGCAGTTGAGCCGTAATGCCAACAAATATGCCTTTTCGGCTGTGGCGGGTGCAACCACCGACAACAGGGCTTTGCATATATTGAGATGCTTGGAGCAGAGCAAGATAGCCAATGTGGCATATAATGTCACTGATCCGGGTGTAGGCATGGCGTTGAGCATCGATAGCGACTGCTTCAAAATCTACACTGCCGACACCGGGCTTTTTATTACACTTGCATTCCGCGACAAGAGCTACACCGAGAATGTGATATATCAAAAACTATTGAGCGACAAGCTTGATGCCAATCTTGGATATGTGTATGAGAACTTGGTGGCTCAGATGCTTGTGTCGTCGGGCAACAACTTGTTTTATCACACTTGGGCGAAAGATGCAAAGCACGCCTACGAGATAGATTTCCTTTTGTCGCGAGGCAAGAAGATTGTGCCGGTTGAGGTGAAATCGTCCGGCTACAAGACACACGCTTCGCTCGATGCATTTTGCACGAAATATGCCTCGCGTGTAGGGGATAGATACCTCATTTACACCAAAGACTACGACAAGGATGGCGAAACCACTTATCTGCCTGCGTTTA
>JBJFEF010000036.1:0-3077 GCA_051890435.1 Muribaculaceae bacterium | reverse complement strand
TTTTGTGCTTCTTTTTCTCCTACAACGAGCAAATAGGGTATTCTTTTAAGCTCATTGTCGCGAATTTTCTTGCCAATCTTCTCATTTCGGTCATCCACGAATGCACGGATATCCTTCTCGGCGAGCTTCTCTACTACGCTGCGGGCATAGTCATTATATTTCTCACTGATAGGCAACACCACCACCTGGTCGGGTGCAAGCCACAATGGCAACTTGCCGGCGGTGTGCTCAAGCAGCACTGCCACAAAGCGCTCCATCGAGCCAAAAGGCGCACGGTGTATCATGATGGGGCGGTGCTTCTGGTTGTCGGCGCCGGTATATTCCAGCCCGAAACGCTCCGGCAGGTTATAGTCCACCTGAATGGTTCCAAGCTGCCAGCGGCGGCCTATAGCATCCTTCACCATGAAGTCGAGCTTCGGTCCATAGAATGCAGCCTCGCCAAGCTCGGTGCGCGCATTCAAGCCCTTCTCGGCACATGCCTCAATGATAGCCTGCTCAGCCTTAGCCCAGTTCTCGTCAGTTCCCACATATTTCTCCTTGTTGTTCGGATCGCGAAGCGAAATCTGCGCCTCAAAGTTCTTGAAATCAAGCGCCTTGAAGATGTAGAAGATTATATCCATCACCTTCAGGAACTCTCCCTTCAGCTGGTCGGGCGTACAGAAGAGGTGCGCATCATCCTGCGTAAAGCCACGCACTCGCGTCAGTCCGTGAAGCTCTCCACTCTGCTCATAGCGATACACTGTTCCAAACTCCGCAAAGCGCAGCGGAAGGTCCTTATAGCTGCGTGGCGACGTCTTGTAGATCTCGCAGTGGTGCGGACAGTTCATCGGCTTCAAGAAGTATTCCTCGCCCTCCTCAGGAGTGTGGATTGGCTGGAACGAATCCTTGCCATATTTTGCATAGTGACCCGATGTCACATAGAGCATCTTGTTACCGATGTGCGGGGTGATTACCTGCTGGTAGCCATAGCGCTTCTGTATCTTGCGGAGGAATTGCTCCAGGCGGTCGCGCAGAGCAGCTCCCTTAGGCAGCCACAATGGCAGACCGGGACCCACATTCTGCGAGAATGCAAAGAGTTCCATCTCCTTGCCCAGCTTGCGGTGGTCGCGCTTCTTAGCCTCTTCAAGCATTGCCAGATACTCATCGAGCATCTTCTTCTTTGGGAACGTGATAGCATACACGCGAAGCATCTGCTTGCGCTTCTCATCGCCGCGCCAGTAAGCTCCGGCTAGCGAAAGTATCTTGATGGCCTTGATTACGCCGGTGTTGGGCAAGTGCGGGCCACGACACAAATCTGTGAACGCTCCCTGCGTATATGTGGTGATATGTCCATCCTCAAGCTCGCTGATAAGCTCACACTTGTAGGTCTCGCCACGGTCGCCAAACGCCTTCAATGCGTCGGCCTTCGAAATCTCCTTGCGCACCACTGCCTCCTTCTTCGCTGCTAGCTCAGCCATCTTTGCCTCTATCTTGGGGAAGTCGGCGCTGGTGATAGAGTTCTCTCCCGGGTCAATGTCATAGTAGAATCCGTTCTCAATAGCAGGGCCTATACCAAACTGTATGCCCTTGTAAAGCTCTTGAAGTGCCTCAGCAAGAAGGTGCGCCGATGTATGCCAGAATGCATGCTTGCCCTCGGCATCGTCCCACTTGAACAGCTTTATCGCGCAATCACTACAAACTGGTCGCGAGATATCCCATTCCTCATCGTTCACAGTAGCAGCCAGCACATCCTGTGCGAAGCGCGGGCTGATACTCTCGGCAATCTGATAAGGGGTTACACCTTGCTCAAACTGCTTTACACTTCCATCTGGAAAAGTTACGTTTATCATTTTGTCTTTTAAAAATATAAGTTTGCGCCGTGCCATACAACAACACAGCTGTTTATCTCCGCAAAATTACAAAAAATCTCAATATCATCACCCTTTTCTCCTCAAAATTATTCGCCACCGCCAAAAAAACACCAAAAACACAAAAATCCACCACCTATCTTCCCTTCCGCAACCCTGTTTGCCTCCACCACACTCATCCTCCCGCATCTCGCAAAATTATGTAGCTTAATTTCTTCTTATGCACGCTCCTTTCAGCAGTTTTTTATTACCTTTGCAAAAGTGTCAATCACCACAAAACTACCACTATGGAATATCAAGATAAAGTTGCAATAGTTACGGGCGGAGCTCATGGCATAGGCAAATGCATCGCCCGGGAGTTCAGCAAAAGAGGCGCTAAAGTAGCCGTTATTGATGTGCGCGAGGGCGACCACTTCGTCGGCGACATCTCAAAGAAAGAAGTGCTTGAAGCCTTCACCGAAGAAATTATCCGCCGATACGGCAAGGTGGACTTCATCATCAACAACGCCTTGCCGCTGATGAAAGGTCTTGATGATTGTAGCTGGGATGAATTTCAGTATGCCCTGGCTGTAGGCGTGACCGCGCCCTTCTATCTGGTCAAGCTGCTCGCTCCGCATCTCACCCAAGGTGCATCTATTGTCAACATCTCATCCTCGCGCGACCGCATGAGCCAACCGCAGACCGAGAGCTACACAGCTGCAAAGGGAGGCATCGCCGCCCTCACCCACGCCCTCGCCGTCACATTGCGAGGCAAGGCAAGAGTAAACTCCATCTCTCCCGGTTGGATCGACACCGACTATCGACAATACGAAGGCGCCGATGCCATGCAGCATCCCGCAGGTCGCGTGGGAAATCCACTCGACATCGCCAACATGGTGCTTTTCCTTTGTTCCGACAAAGCAGGATTCATCACCGGCGAAAACATCTGCATCGACGGCGGCATGACCCACCAGATGATCTACCACAGCGATCACGGCTGGTCATTCTCCGAATAGCCATCCCCACTCCGCCATTGTCAGCAGTAACCAACAGAATCATCAAAATGATTGAAACAGAAATATTATGACCGAATAATCCCTAAAATTGCTGATTGAATTTTCCAATTCAATTACAAAACTCCTTTGCAGTTGCTAATGGCACGATCGCTGGATTGAAGTTCACGATTCCAGCCCTTTAACGTAATCTCCTGCGCGTAATATAATATGGTTTTATCATCGTCTCCTAACTTGC
>JBJFEF010000035.1:0-3081 GCA_051890435.1 Muribaculaceae bacterium | reverse complement strand
CCCAATATTTTTTGCGCACTTGCTCGTGCAGCCACTCGGCAGCAGCCTCCACAATGCGGTCGGAGATTGATTGCAGCATAATGAGGCGATAATCGTCGGTGCGTGCAGCCTCTATCATAGCTCGGATGCGGTCATCGACAGTGGCTGCAAAGGTTCCCACAAAGTCGTCATCGGGTGCCACAAAGTCGCTCAGTGCAAGCTGCACACCGTCGGCACTCTCCACGCGCTGTCGCGGAGTAGGAATCACCTCATCGACAATCACAATGCTGTCGCCTTGCGAGTGTGCTTTCCACAATCCCACCAGGCATTGGGCACTGCATCCCTCGGCTGCCATCGCAGCAAGAATTGCCTCAGCCTCGGCACGAAGCTTCGCTGCCTCGTCGCTGTCGCGACGCACCTTCCACACGGCATAGAACGGAATCCAATTGATATATTCGCTCAAATCAGCAACACCCACAGTCACAACGTGCTTTCCTGGCATTGCCGGAACATTAGGCGAATATTCGAGCTTGGGCGCGCGGCGGCGGGCTTCCTCTAAGCTGAGCAGCGGCTTCTTTGCAGTGTGGGCTTCACGCACCTGCTGCTGGCGCAATGTCCATTGTGCCACAAATGCCTCGCGGTCGCTCAATAGCTGCTGTGCCACCACAGGGAGAGTTGCCGCGTCGCGGGTATAAACCACTGGCGCAGCATATTCGGGAGCAATTTTCACCGCTGTGTGAAGCTCAGAGGTGGTAGCACCGCCCACAAAGAGCGGAATCGACAGACCGCGCTCCTGCATCATCGCAGCAAGGCGGCGCATCTCTTCGAGCGACGGCGTGATGAGTCCGCTCACCACCACCATATCCACCTTCTCAGCCACAGCACGCTCAATGATGGTCTCGGGCGGCACCATCACGCCAAGGTCGATCACCTCAAAGCCATTGCAGCGCATAATCACGCTCACAATGTTCTTACCTATGTCGTGCACATCGCCCTTCACGGTAGCAATCACTATGCGTCCGGCTTTCTTCGCCTCGCCTTGTCGCTGACGGTCGGCCTCGATGAGCGGATTGAGCCACGCCACAGCCTGCTTCATGGTGCGGGCACCCTTCACCACCTGCGGCAGAAAGAGTTTGCCCTCGCCAAAAAGCTTGCCCACATGGTCCATACCAGCCATTAACGGCCCGTCAATCACGGCAACCGCCGACCCCTCAATCCGATAACATTGTTCGAGCACCGGCTCGATGCCCTCGGTGATGCCACGCACAATCATCGCTGTGAGCTGCTCGGGGGCAGGAAGTGCAGCGAGGTCGTCGGCAGCAGAGTGAGAAGCCACAGTGGCACCGCTCTCCTTCAGCGAATTGGCGAGAGCCACAAGGCGGTCGGTAGCCTCCTCGTCGCGGTTGAAAATCACATCTTCAATGGCATTGCGCAGCTCGGTGGGAATGTCCTCATAGGGCATCAGCGCACCGGCATTCACTATTGCCATGTCGAGCCCGGCAGCAATGGCATGGTAGAGAAACGCCGAGTGCATCGCCTCGCGCACGAAGTTGTTGCCACGGAAGGCAAACGAAAGGTTGCTCACACCGCCGCTCACTTTTGCTCCGGGAAGATTCTTCTTAATCCACTCCACGGCACGAATGAAATCGGCAGCATAGTTGCCATGCTCGGCAATTCCGGTGGCAATGGTGAGCACGTTAGGGTCGAAAATTATATCTTGGGGATTGAATTTGACTTTATTAACGAGAATATCGTAGGCACGACGACACACTTCCGTCTTGCGCACAAAAGTGTCGGCTTGACCCTCCTCGTCAAAAGCCATCACCACCACAGCGGCTCCCATGCGGCGCACATACTCCGCCTTGCGGCAGAAGGTAGCCTCGCCGTCCTTGAGGCTGATGGAATTGACAATGCCCTTGCCTTGCAGACATTCAAGTCCGGCGCAAATCACATCCCAATTCGATGAGTCAATCATCACGGGCACACGCGCCACATCGGGCTCACCGGCAAGCAGACGCAAGAAGTGCGACATCTCGTGCGGAGCGTCGAGCATGGCGTCGTCCATATTCACATCCACCACCTGGGCACCGTCGAGAACTTGTCGGCGGGCAATTTCCACTGCCTCGGCGTAGTTTTTATCGTTGATAAGTCGCAAGAATTTACGGCTGCCAGCCACATTGCATCGCTCGCCGATATTGAGGAAATTGGCATCGGGCGTAACCACGCGTAGCTCATATCCCGACAGCCTCATCACTCCCTCAGAGCATCCCGAAGCCACTTTTGTGCCCTCCGAAGCCTCGCTTGCAGCCCCGAAAGCGCTCTCCGAAGCCTCCTGCGCGATTTCTCGCGGCTTGTAGCCTTGCGCGAGCTTGGCAAGAGCTGCAATATGCTCGGGTGTGGTGCCGCAACAGCCTCCCACAATGTTCACAAGGCGCTTTTCGAGCATCGGACGCACATGCTGCACCATGGTGGCCGGAGTTTCGTCGTAGCATCCCATCTCGTTGGGGAGTCCGGCATTGGGATAGACGCTCAACGGAAGTGTGGTGGTGGCAGCAAGCTGCTCAATCCACTGCAACATTCCCTCGGCACCAAAGCCGCAGTTCAGTCCCACGCTCATAAGCGGAGCATGAGCCACACTGGCAAGCATCGCCTCGATTGTCTGTCCGCTGAGTGTGCGACCGCTCTCGGTGAGTGTCACCGACAGCATCACGGGCACACGGGTGCCAAGCGTGCGCATCGCTTCATCGGCAGCCCAGAGTGCAGCTTTGGCATTGAGCGTGTCAAACACTGTTTCTATGAGCAGGCAATCCACTCCACCCTCAATCAAGGCAGTAATTTGTGTGAAATAGGCATCGGTGAGCTGCTTCCACGTGACGGCTCGCGCTGCAGGGTCATCGACCGACGGCGACATCGACAGGCTGCGGTTAGTGGGACCCACACTGCCTGCCACATAGCGCACAGCCCCATCATGCTCACGGCTCCACGCATCGGCGGTGCTGCGTGCAAGGCGTGCAGCTGCACGGTTGATTTCGGCAGCATAGTCGGCAAGATGATAGTCGGCAAGCGATATGGCGTTGGCATTGAATGAGTCGGTCTCGATGA
>JBJFEF010000034.1:0-3083 GCA_051890435.1 Muribaculaceae bacterium | reverse complement strand
GACAGCTTATAGAGCGCGAGCATGTCCTTGGAGTTGTGGTTCGACACCGTGCACCCGAAGCCGATATCCTTCAGCCCCATGTGCTGCAGCGTGAGCAGCGTGCGCAAGCCCTTGTCGAAGCCACCATCACGGCCTCGAAGCTCATCATTCTTGCGGCTAAGACCCTCAATTGATATGCGTATGCCTATATTAGGAAACTTCTTGGCAAGCGCAATGATGCGGTCTTCAAACCATCCGCTCGTAGAAATCACAATGCGCTTCGTGTGCTTGTAGCACTCCTCCACAATCTCGGCAAGATCCTCGCGGATAAACGGCTCACCACCGGTGAGATTAATAAATTTAAGCTGCGGCAGCGAGCGCAAGTCGGCAGCCACAATCTCCTCCTTCTTGTCGGTAGGATTCTGCCAGATATTGCACATCTGACACCGCATAGGGCAGCGGTAAGTTAGAATGATGCTCGCATCAGTAGGAGTAGGTATGCAGTTTTTTACCATATTATATAGTAAACCTTTTGATTCAATGTTAGTTACACCAAAAACGGGGTCAGCCGCAGCTATGCCACAGCAATCCCTTATATATTAAAACGCAATATGAAGTATTTTATTATTCACACTCACCCCGTTTTTTCATTCCCAATGCACATTACAGTCATGGTCATTGCATAATCGCACGGGCTATTCGCTCGAAAAGTGCATTCTCAGTGAATCTACTTTGGAACAGGGCTTGCGATGACTGCGTCAAGCCGGCTGCAAAGCCATCATCAGTAAATATCCCATGCAGAGCTTCTCGCCATTTATCAACATCATTAGGCAACATCACCGCCGAGCCGGCTTCAACATAATCCCTTATCCCGGCAACATCAGAGCAAATCACAGGCTTGCCGAGCGACATTGCCTGAAGAATCACAAGCTGCCCCGACGAGATTGTAGCATCTTTCAGCGGAATCGCCACACACCGGCAATGAGCCATCACATCAATCATTCGCTCACCAAAGCAATCATCAAGCACAGTCACATTATCAGCTTCAATCGTTTTTGTGTATCCGTCACAAGCAATTACGCACTTATAAGTAGTGCCCTGAACCACCCGGGCGAGAAAATCATAGTCGCGATTGCTTCGCCCCGTGGCAAACACATAGCCCTCATCGGTGCAATCGGCATGCTCTATGGGAGCAAGTCCGAGCGGCATATACACAAACCTCTCACGCCCGGTACCAAACGCCTGCGCATAATAGTCGCATTCCTCACGCGAATAGCACACAAAGCGGTCGATATACTTGCTATTGACGATATACGACATATATTTGTGATAGGCTGCTCCTGCTAAACCCGGCTTGCGCTTATAGATAAACGTGAGCACAGTCACATCATTCACCTTGCGCAAATGCAGCAAGCGGCACCAGAATGCAAAATTCAATCCAAAAAACTGCTGCCATGCAATGATGCGCTTATACTGCTTGCGACGCATCACCACCTGCAATGGAAAAACAAAATACCATAACATCCGCTTTAGCGTAGCAAGCTTGCCACCATGAAACTGATTGGTCTGTCGTTGCTCCACTATCCAAGGCTCATGCGTAGCCGAAGCAAGCACATCGGGCATAGTCCAGCCCGGCTTGAGTTTGAAATCAATAAGTATCGTGTTGTTCTTCATTTCTTCAACATTAAAATTTCAAGCTCTACGCATCACCGCGATAATGGTGCATAAGCTTCTCATAGTAAGCCTCCGACGAGTACCGCTCCACCGCCGCCAGTGCAATGGCACGGTAGTCGAACGCATGATTCCACATCGCCGTGATTTTTTCAGCAAGGTCATCGGCATCGCCCGAGGTGAACGTCATTCCGTTCACGCCCTCCTCAATCAGTTCGGGAATACCACCTATTCTCGCCCCAAGCACCGGAGTGCCGAGGCTTTGGCTTTCAATCACGGTGAGAGGATTATTCTCGCTCCACTCGGCAGGAAGCACCATGAAGCGGGCTTTGCGCACAATGGGCATGAAATCGTCCCAATTCATCTGCCCAAGGAACTCGATATTAGCGTTTCCGGCATACTGCTGCTGCAACTCAGGCAACAGCTCACCGCCGCCAATCACTATTAGCCGCTTGCCCAGCCGGGCAGCAGCCTTGCATAGCGTAGGCACACCCTTCACCTCATTCACGCGGCCAAGAAAAACGCAATAGTCACCCTTAGCCGTATCCTCATAGGGCGGAACCTTAGCCACATCAATGAAGTTGCAAAGCACGCTGAATTTATCAGCCGTGTATCCACCAGCCACACAAGTATCCTTCATGAATTGCGATGGCGGAAGGAAAACATCAGTGCAGCGTTCAAGCCGCTCACGAGTCCACTTGCGAGCCTCCAGATAGCCCAGCACCGAGCCTGCCAGGCTGCCATGCATGCAGCGGTGGCGAATCACTGCCGCCTTGTCGGTGAAGCACTCAGTGCACCAAGTGAGCTTGCCGTCAATCTTGCGCGAGCAAGTGTAGCATGGGCACACCAGCTTCGAGTCGTGCAGCGTCCACACCACACGCACCCCCTTGGCGTGAGCAATCTCGGCAATCACAGGACTAAGTTGCGAGTGGATATTGTTGAGATGCACCACATCGGGGCGGAAATCATCAATCAGCCGCGAGAAGCCACGCACCACCTGACGCACGCCAAACGGGCGCACAACAGCACGCAGCCCGGTCATATTCGAGGGCCAATACTTGCTCCACTCACTCGGCTCATTCTCAGGATATTGCATAGCATACACAGCCACCTCATGCCCCTTAGCCTTTAGCAGCTTCTCCAGATTCATGGCGTAGATGCAATCGCCACCACGACGGTAGTAAAACTTATTAGCCAGTAATATCCTCATCGTCACATTTATTTTTATTCACAAGACTTATATAGACCATAAATCCATAGTCGATTAATAGTAAGTCGCACGCGGCGGAACGCTCTGTATATCTGGACGCCAAACTTATTATGAACACCTCCTCGTGTGATATATCTCGAAACAAAAAAGAATCTATTCCATTTATGCCCAAAATTAGAGCATTTGAGCATCATAGAATAAAGCTCAGAGGAATCAGCAAGTA
>JBJFEF010000033.1:8682-11506 GCA_051890435.1 Muribaculaceae bacterium | reverse complement strand
GCGGCATCAACTGGGCACAGACCCGCACCGACGAGGGCAACGGCTTCTGGATAGGCCACTCATATAACCGCGACCGCTGGCTCGAGGGTAACATCTGCGAAGTGCGTGTGTGGAACCGCGTGCTCACGAAGGATGAAATCAACAGCAAGGACCACTTCTATGAGGTGAATCCGCAGTCGGACGGCCTCGTAAGCTACTGGCGATTCAATGAGGGAGCCGGAACATCGATTCTCGACCACACCGGCAATGGCAACAATGCAACTGCAGTGGAGGCAATCACCTGGAATGCAGTGGAGCTGCCTGCAAAAAATTAAATTCGTAACATAATAAGGAAATTATGAAATCAATAAAGAACTATCTATATTCTATCGCACTCATAGCTGCCGTGTGTGGCACGACAGCGTGCGAAGACGATGTGGTAATCAACACGGGTAACACCGACAAGTTGGCCACAGTAGATGGCACCTACGGCGGAGTGAAGAGCGAGGCAGGCGCAGCACAGCTTGCCGTGCTCAACACCTTTGGCAACACTGCAGCCACAGGTCACATCTACTTTGAACTGGCAAAAGCCGCTGAGCAGGATGTGACAGTAACTTTCAGCATCGATGCAGAGGCCCTCAATGCCTACAACTCGGCAAACGGCACCAGCTACACCATGTATCCTGCCGATAAGGTATCGCTCGGCAACGGCACAGTGACCATTGCTGCCGGAAAGAAGCGCTCGGAGGCTGTGGAGCTGAAGGTGGCAGCCGGAGGCAACATTGGCAGCACATATGCTGTGGCAGTGACCGCCACTGCAAGCAACGCCGAGGTGTCGAAGACCGGCAACTCCTATATCTACCTTGTGAAGCCTCTTGCTGCAATTCCCGATGCAAAGAAGGGCGACGTGCGCACACTTTGCTTTGTGGAGGTGAACGATGAGAACATCCTCAATATGGGCGAATACACAATGAAGCAGAGCGGCAAGCCGTTCTTCGACATTGTGAGCATCTTTGCCGCCAATATCAATGTGGATGCCGAGACCGGCCGCGTGCACGTGTTCTGCAACGACCAGGTATCTTACCTCTTGAAGAATGCCGACAAGTATATCCGTCCGCTCCAGGCTAAGGGTATCAAGGTGAATCTCTCGATTCTCGGTAACCATGATGAGAGCGGAATGCGCAGCCTCTCGCCCGAGGCATGTGCCGACTTTGCCAAGGAGCTGAAGGCATATCTCGACATCTACGGACTCGACGGTGTGGATTTCGACGATGAGTATTCGGCATATAACGATGAGAATCCAGGTGCCGGCTTCTCGCCCACATCGGCTGAGAACTATTGCCGCCTCATTTCGGAGTGCCGCAAGGCATTCGGTCCTGACAAGCTCATAGGTGTGTATGAATATCGCATTTATGATGCTCCCAACGGCTCGGTAGATGGAAAGACAGCAGGTGAACTTGTGGATTACATGTGCTACGGAACCTATCAGAGCTACCGCAAGGATCGTGAGGCAAACTTTGATGGACTTACGAAGGCAAAATATTGCCCCTATTCGCTCAAAATCAACGAGCAGTATGATGGTGGCTGGTATGGCTTCAGCGCTGAGACCGTCACCGATGCCAAGGAGGCCGGCTATGGCTTGCAGGTGTTCTACAATCCGAAACCGCAGCTTTACAGCTACGACCGCTACTTCTCGGCAGTGAGCACAATACTCTATGGCGATGAGGTGGAGTGGACAGGAAACTACTACACACGCACCAGCGATGCAGCCCAGAAGGGCGCTAAGCTTGAATATGAGAGCTACCTCGGCAACTATACCGTGACATCGAGCAACTCGCTCTATGTGTATATCGACGAGGCAAACAATCCACGCTGGTGGGACTGGGGCGGTCAGCACAGCTTCGACGTACGCATCGAGGAGAAAGAAGCCGGCAAGAGCTACTACATCTATGGCTTCGGAACATATCCCGAGATTACCAACAAATATCCGGTAGTGGCAGAGTATGATGCCTACGACGGCTCGCTGAATATCTTCCCGCAGACACTCCATGAGGGTGATGCTGAAGATGCCGAGACATGGCAGCTGCTGTGGGGTACCTACGGAACAAACAAGGAGGAAACCGGTCTGGCACGCTACATCTGGAAGGCACTTCCCGATTATAACCCATACAACGTATCGGGAACTGTAAACCCGAAGGGAGTGTTTACACTCTATGGTATTGGTGGTCGCTATGGACTTGACCCATTCCATGAGGTAGATGGAACCCTCGTTCCGCCACACTACGATGTGAAGTATCACCTCACAGAGAATTACACTTTCATTAAGAAATAATAGGTATAATTGATGGGTTGTGTATGTGATTTTCAGAGCTATCTTAAAATCACTACACAACCCTTTTCGCTTTTTCAATTTACCACCAAAATCAACCACTCTATGCGCAATTTCCTCATAATCTTCGCAAGTTTAACATTATTCGCAGCCTGCTCTACCGATAAGGGCCCTGTGGTAACGTCGCCCGATGGCAATGTGAAAGTAACGTTGCTGACCGACGATTCGCTTCAATTAAGATATCAGGTTGAGGTAGATGGCAAGCCTTTCATACTGCCTTCCCGATTGGGAATGGAGGAGAAGCAGGGCTTCAATCTGTCGCAATCATTCACAATCGAAAACATAAAGAAAACCCAATGCGATGAAACTTGGACCCAGCCCTGGGGCGAGAACAAGACCATCCGCAACCACTATAATGAGATGGAGGTGACGCTCCACAATGCCGAAAAAGTGGCACTGACGCTGCGCTTCCGCATCTTCGACGACGGCCTTGGATTCCGCTATGAATATGACGTT
>JBJFEF010000033.1:0-8582 GCA_051890435.1 Muribaculaceae bacterium | reverse complement strand
AGCCAATCTGGCTCCGTGGCCCGACGGCGTGAAGGCACGCTTTGCCGGTGGCAACTTCAAGACGCCATGGCGCACCATTCAGATAGCACGCGAGGCAGTGGGGCTCATCAATTCGTCGCTCATACTAAACCTTAACGAGCCTTGTGCCCTCGACAGCACCGAGTGGATTCGCCCAATGAAGTATGTGGGCGTGTGGTGGGGTATGCACTTGGGCATTGAGAGCTGGGTGATGGGCGACCGCCATGGCGCAACCACCGAGAATGCCATAAAATACATTGATTTTGCCGCAAAGAATGGCATTGAGGGTGTGCTCTTTGAGGGCTGGAACGCCGGCTGGGAAAACTGGGGCGGCTCGCAGGCCTTCGACTACACCAAACCCTACGACGACTTCGACATGAAGCGCATCAGCGACTACGCTCGCGAAAAGGGCGTGAAAATCATCGGCCACCACGAGACCGGCGGCAATGTGATTAACTATGAAAGTCAGCTCGACAAGGCATTCCAGTGGTATGCCTCCTATGGCGTGCACGATGTGAAGACAGGCTATGCCGGCGGACTTCCCAACGGACACAATCACCACGGACAATACAACGTGCGCCACTATCGCCATGTGGTGCAGACAGCAGCAAGCTACCACACCACCATCAATGCCCACGAGCCAATCAAGGACACCGGAATACGTCGCACCTATCCCAACATGATGAGCCGCGAGGGAGCACGAGGCATGGAGTGGAACGCATGGAGCGAGGGCAACCCGCCAGTGCACCATGTGACATTGCCATTTACACGACTGCTTGGAGGCCCCATGGATTACACCCCGGGTATTTTCGACATACTCTATGAAAACGCCAAGAACAACCCCAACCGCAAGCAGTGGAACATGAAGGACAGCAAGGACTGCCGCATCAACACAACACTTGCCAAGCAGATAGCACTGTGGGTGATTCTCTACTCGCCGGTGCAGATGGCATCGGACTGCATTGAGAACTATGAGGGACATCCTGCTTTCCAGTTCTTCCGCGACTTTGAGGCAGATTGCGACGAGTCGCGAGCATTGCAGGGCGAGCCGGGTGAATTTGTGGCAATTGTGCGTCGCGCAGGTGAGAAATACTTCCTCGGTGCAGCTACCAATGAGGAGCCACGCACGCTCACCGTGAAGCTCGACTTCCTGAAGCCCGGAGTGGCATACGAAGCAGCCATCTATGCCGATGCTCCCGATGCAGACTGGGTGACAAATCCCAAGGCTTACACCATAGAGCATCGCACCGTGACAGCCGACGACACCCTTGAGGTGCGCATGGCAGCCGGTGGCGGACAGGCTGTAAGCTTTATTCCGAAACAATAACAAAAACAATTTTCGCTGAAGATGAAATTGACTTCAATATTAAGCACTGCACTGCTGCTTGTGGCAACAGCCTGCGGCATCAATGATGACGATGCCACCGACTATGCCTCGATGGTGAACCTGATGATAGGCACCGGAGGGCACGGGCACACGCACCCTGCCGCAATGGTGCCACACGGCATGATACAGCCAGGTCCTGACACCCGAATCGACGGCTGGGACGCCTGCTCGGGCTATCATTACAGCGACAGCACAATCAACGGCTTCAGCCACACCAGGCTGAGCGGCACAGGTTGCGCCGACTATGGCGATGTGCTGCTGATGCCTACCGTGGGGCGTCAGGATGTCAAGCCGCTCGGAGAGCGAAGCCAGCAGACGGCTTACGCCTCGACATTCAGCCACGAGAATGAAGTGGCAGAGCCAGGCTACTACTCGGTGATACTCGACCGCTATGGCGTGAAGGCAGAGCTGACTTCGACTGCCCGTGCCGCCATTCACCGCTACACCTTCCCCAATGCCGATGATGCCGGATTTGTGCTCGACCTTGATTATAGCATACAGTATCAGACCAACGAGGATATGGAGCTGCAAGTGCTCAGCGACACCGAGATTTGTGGTAGCAAGAAGACAGTGTATTGGGCATTCGACCAGTATGTGTATTTCTATGCCAAGTTCTCGAAGCCGTTCACTTATAAGCTCGAAACCGACTCGGTTGCCCGCAGCGAAGGCGGCAAACTATATCCACAGGCAAAGGCACTTCTGCAATTCCACACTGCCCAAGATGAGCAAGTGATGGTGAAGGTGGGAATCTCGGCGGTGGATATCGAAGGAGCCCGCAAGAATGTGGAAAGTGAGATTCCGCAATGGGACTTCGATGGCGTGCGCGCCAAAGCGCGTGCCGAGTGGAACCGCTATCTCTCGAAGATTGACATTGCTACTGCCGATGAGGATTGCCGCACCATCTTCTACACAGCACTCTATCACACAGCCCTACAGCCACAACTCTTCAGCGATGCCGATGGACGCTACCGCGGAATGGACTTGCAGGTGCATCAGGGCAAGGTGGAAGATCCGGTGTATAGCGCATTCTCGTTGTGGGACACTTTCCGTGCCCTTCATCCGCTGCTCACCATCATCGACCCCGAGCAGAACGATGCCTATCTGCGCACACTTTTGCTGAAAGCCAAAGAAGGTGGTGTGCTGCCCATGTGGGAGCTTGCCGGCAACTACACAGGCACTATGATAGGCTATCATGCTGCATCGCTCTTTGCCGATGCCTACACCAAGGGCAGCCGAGGCTTTGACGTGCAAGAAGCCTTGCTTGCTTGCCGCCGTGCCGCCGAATATGACACTGCCGGAATCAAGTGCCCTGCACTCGTGTTGCCCCACTTGATGCCACAGGCAAAATACTGGAAGAACAAGGTGGGATATGTGCCTTGCGACAAAGACGGAGAGGCGGTGGCAAAAGCCCTGGAATATGCCTACGATGACTGGTGCATCGCGCAGCTTGCCAATGCGGTGGGCGATGACTCTACCCGCGACCGCTATCGAGCCTATGCAGCAGGCTACCGCGTGTATTTCGACCCGGAAACACGCTTTATGCGCGGACTCGACAGCGAGGGCAACTGGCGCGAGCCTTTCAATCCGCGAGCATCAGACCATCGCAACGACGACTATTGCGAGGGAACGGCATGGCAATGGACCTGGATGGTACCTCACGATGTGGATGGGCTGGTGGAACTGATGGGAGGCACCGAGGCATTTGCCTGCAAGCTCGACTCGCTGTTCACTGCATCGTCGCAGCTCGAAGGCAATCAGGTGTCGGCGGACATCAGCGGACTGATAGGGCAGTATGCCCACGGTAACGAGCCAAGTCACCACATCACGCATCTCTACAACTACATCGGCAAGCCGTGGCGCACTCAGGAGCTGGTAGATGAGGTGCTATATAATCTCTATGCCAATGCTCCCGATGGACTAAGCGGCAACGAAGATTGCGGACAGATGTCGGCATGGTATATTCTCAATGCTATGGGATTCTATCAGGTGTGTCCCGGACGCCCGGTGTATAGCGTAGGCCGTCCGATAGTGAATAAGGCGGTAATACACCTCACCAACGGCAAGCGATTTGAGATAACGGTGAAGAACAATAGCCACGAAAATCGCTATGTGCGCTGCGTGAAGCTCAACGGCAAAGAGCTTTCCGAGCCATTCTTCGTTCATGATGCAATAATGAAAGGTGGAAAGCTTGAAATAGAGATGACAGCTGTGCCAACGGCAAAAAAATGAAATAAATTGCTAAAATTGTATTTGTTGGGTTCAATAGTTTTTGCTAATTTTGACCACTGCAAGCCTTGTGCATTGCAAATTATGGTAATTATCTCATAATCAACGAAATTAACTAAAACTAAAAACTAATAAAACTTACAACAGATGGTAAAATTCTCAGAAAAGATTGGCTATGCCCTTGGAGATGCCGCTGCCGGCGGAATCACATGGAAGGTGATGTCGATAGCATTCCCTTTGTTTTTCACTAATATCTTCGGACTGACGGTAGCCGACACGGCAACGCTGATGCTGCTCGCGCGAATGTTTGATGTGGTGACCGACCCCTTGATGGGAAGTCTTGCCGACCGCACCCAGTCGCGCTGGGGAACTTATCGTCCGTGGCTGATATTTGGCGCTGTGCCACTCGGGTTGGTGTTTGCGCTATTGCTTTATACTCCTGAGATAGGACCGGTGGGAAAGCGCATATATGCTTACACGCTCTATCTGCTGATGATGGCGGTATATACGGCGGTGAATGTACCCTACGGCTCGCTGCTTGGAGTGATGACCGACGACGACAACGAAAAGAACCAATTCTCATCGTTCCGCATGGTGGGAGCCTATGCTATGGGTTTCATCACCCTGCTTTCGTTCCCCTATTTGCAGAAGATGGTGGGAGGCAGCGAGGCACACCAATATGCGGTGCTTGGTGCCGCTCTTGGTGCTCTTGCAACCTTGATGACCCTTGCGTGCGGACTTATAACCAAAGAGCGACTCAAGCCGGTGCGAGCCGAGAAATTCTCGCTTCGCCCCTTTGCCGACTTGGTGAAAAACAAGCCATGGATTTATCTCACGCTCATAGGAATATGCAGCAATTTCTTCAATGGTTTCCGCTATGCGGTGGCAGGCTATATGCTCACCTACTGCCTTGGCGGGGAGGTGACAGTGAGTGGATTGATAATCAACTACACCGTGTTCATGACCTTTGGTGAGGTGACGTGCATGGTTTTCGGCGGTTTGTCGCCAAAATTTACGCAGATGGTAGGCTCAAAGAAGAAGGCTTTCATCTGGTCGGCAGTGATATGTGCCGCCACATCGGTGCTTTTCTTCTTCATACCTATGGATCCCGACTATATCTGGGCGATGGTGGCAATGGTGATACTCACATCGGTGGGAATAGGCTTCTATTCGCCGCTGCTGTGGTCGATGTATGCCGATGTTGCCGACTATGCCACCGAGAAGAACGGCACGTCATCCACGGGCTTGATATTCTCGTCGGGAACAATGTCGCAGAAGTTTGGCTCGGCAATTTCGGGCGCTCTGGTAGCGCTGTTGCTTGGTGCAGTGGGTTTCATCTCGGGCACTAATGCCGACGGACAGACGGTGGTGACAATAGCAGCAGAGAATATGGATGCGGTGAAGAACATGATATGGATGCTATTCTCGCTATTCCCAGCCATTATAGCCGGATTGATGATATTGCTTGTGTTGAAATATCCCATTAACAAGTAAGCAATTTTTTTCGCACGGTTGTTATGATATTTGTGATGAGAATTATGTAATTTTGTGGCAACTAAAACAAAATAACATTTCAAAAATATGAAGAACAACGTAAATATGCCCTGGGAGGAGCGTCCCGAAGGCTGCCGTGAAGTGATGTGGCGCTACTCGAAGAACCCGGTAATCGACCGCTACGCCATTCCCACGTCGAACAGCATCTTCAACAGTGCAGTGGTGCCCTATGGCGATGGCTTTGCCGGAGTATTCCGCTGCGACAACCGCTCGGTGCAGATGAATATCTTTGCCGGATTCAGCAAGGATGGAATTAACTGGGAGATTGAGCACGAGCCGATTGTGTTTAAGGCGGGTAATACCGAGATGATTGAGTCGGAGTATAAATATGACCCTCGTGTGGCGTGGATTGACGACCGCTATTGGATTACTTGGTGCAACGGCTACTACGGCCCCACCATTGGCATAGGTTATACATTCGACTTCAAGGAGTTTTTCCAGTGCGAGAATGCCTTCTTGCCGTTCAACCGCAATGGAGTGCTTTTCCCTGAGAAGATAAATGGCAAGTTTGCAATGCTGAGCCGTCCCAGCGACAGCGGTCACACGCCCTTTGGCGACATCTACATCAGCTATAGTCCCGATATGAAATATTGGGGAGAGCATCGCCATGTGATGGGACCTACACCGTTCCCTGTGAGTGCATGGCAGTGCACCAAGATAGGAGCCGGCTCGGTGCCATTCCTCACTGAGGCAGGCTGGTTGATGTTCTATCACGGAGTAATTACCACTTGCAATGGTTATCGCTACTCGATGGGCTCGGCAATACTCGACAAGGACGACCCCTCGAAGGTGCTCTATCGCACCCAGCCCTATCTGCTTGCGCCGGCTGCGCCCTATGAGCTTGCAGGTGATGTGCCCAATGTGGTATTCCCGTGTGCGGCTCTCAACGACGGAAAGCGCGTGGCTTTGTATTATGGAGCTGCCGACACAGTGGTGGGACTGGCATTTGGATATATTGATGAAATCATAGAGTTCACAAAGAAGAACAGCACTAAATAATCTCTCAATCGAGGGTGAATAGCAAGTGCACTACTATAAAAAAATAAACCAAAAACAGAATATGACAAGATTTCCTATTTTGAAGTTTGAGCCTCTTTTCAAGAGTGTGATTTGGGGCGGAAAGCGCATAGCCGAATTCAAGGGACTGCCTTCGCAGGGCGACACAATAGGTGAGAGCTGGGAGCTTTCGTGTGTGCCCGGCAATGAGTCGGTTGTGGCAGAGGGTGAATATAAGGGACGCAATCTCAAGGAGCTGCTTCTTGAGTTCCCCGAAAATATTATGGGAGAGAAGCTGCTTGCCCGCTATGGCAAGGGCGAGTTTCCATTGCTGATTAAGCTTATCGACTCAGCCGACGACCTCTCGGTGCAGGTACACCCCGATGATGAGCTTGCAGCCAAGCGTCATCACTGCCCGGGAAAGACCGAGATGTGGATAAGTGTGGCTCCTGCCGATGATGCCTATCTTTATGCCGGACTGAAGCACGCTATCACTCCCGATGAGTATCGTGCACGCATCGCCGACAATACAATCATTGATTGCCTTTGCAAATATTATCCCAAAGCAGGCGACGTGTTCTTCCTCCCGGCAGGACGCGTGCACAGCATAGGAAAAGGCAATTTTGTGCTCGAAATTCAGGAAACAAGCGACATCACCTATCGCATCTACGACTACGACCGCCGCGACGCCAAGGGAAATCCACGCCAGTTGCATGTGGAGGAGTCGATTGATGCTGTCAACTTCAACGACACTGCCGACTCGGCACCTACCACCATTCCTGCAGGAAAGAATGTGGAAAGCACAATAGCCGACTGCCACCACTTCACCACCACAGCTATTGATGTGGAGGGTGAGTATAAGCTCGGTCTTGCCGAGCGCAAGTCGTTCACGGTGATTGCAGCCATAAGCGGCAATGCAGTGGTAGTGGATGGCGAAGGTCGATCTACCGAGCTCAAGCAAGGCACCACAGCGCTGATTCCGGCTACGATTCCGGCAGTGACACTGCAAGGCAGCGCCCGCATCATCACCACCTATGTGAAGTAGGTGCTACGATTGCATTTACAAATATTTCTTTCATTATAATTCCCCACATTGCACAAGGTAGCGATAGTGGGGAATTGTGTGTTAAGAGGAATGATGTTTGCAAGAAAATTTGATTAGGCTGAGAAAAAAGTTAGGTGGATATGGTTGATAATTGGGAAATTATGTTTAACTTTGCAGCCGTGTGTGGGGCAACGACGCCTCATTCATAAAATTAACTTAATTATTAACTATTTTAAATGAGCGAAGAATTAAAAAATTCACCCATTGAAGACTTCGATTGGGAAGCATACGAGAAGGGTGACACTCAAAGAGGCAAATCTTTTGAGGAATTGGAAAAGACCTACGACGAGTCTTTGAACACAATTAAGGACAAAGATGTAACCGAAGGTACCGTTATCGCACTCAACAAGCGTGAGGTAGTGGTTAACATTGGCTACAAGTCGGACGGAATCATTCCATTCAGCGAATTCCGCTACAACCCCGACCTGAAGGTTGGCGACACTGTAGAGGTATTCATCGAGAACCAGGAGGACAAGAAGGGACAACTTATCCTTTCGCACAAGAAGGCGCGTGCAGCCAAGAGCTGGGATCGCGTGAACGAGGCTCTCGAGAACGACGAAATCATCAAGGGTTACATCAAGTGCCGCACCAAGGGTGGTATGATTGTAGATGTATTTGGCATCGAGGCATTCCTCCCCGGCTCGCAAATTGATGTTAAGCCAATCCGTGACTATGATGTATTCGTAGGCAAGACTATGGAGTTCAAGGTCGTTAAGATCAACCAAGAGTTTAAGAACGTTGTTGTATCGCACAAGGCACTCATTGAGGCTGAGCTCGAGCAACAGAAGAAAGATATCATCGCTAAGCTTGAGAAGGGTCAGGTTCTTGAGGGAACAGTTAAGAATATCACTTCTTATGGTGTATTCATCGACCTTGGTGGCGTAGATGGTCTTATCCACATCACCGACCTCTCGTGGGGTCGCGTAAATCACCCCGAAGAGGTGGTTTCGCTCGATCAGAAGTTGAACGTGGTAATCCTCGACTTCGACGACGAGAAGAAGCGCATTGCATTGGGCTTGAAGCAGCTCCAGCCGCATCCATGGGATGCACTCGACGCAAACCTCAAGGTTGGCGACAAGGTGAAGGGCAAGGTAGTGGTTATGGCCGACTATGGAGCATTCATCGAGATAGCTCCGGGCGTAGAGGGTCTTATCCACGTGAGCGAAATGTCGTGGTCGCAGCACCTCCGTTCGGCTCAGGACTTCATGAAGGTGGGCGACGAGGTAGAGGCAGTGATCCTCACTCTCGACCGCGAGGAGCGCAAGATGTCGCTCGGCATCAAGCAGCTTAAGCAAG
>JBJFEF010000032.1:0-3098 GCA_051890435.1 Muribaculaceae bacterium | reverse complement strand
TCTATATACACACATAACGCGTTGTTTTTTTGATTATGGAAGAAGAAAAGAAAGAGAATAAGGCTGTGGATGTGCAGCAAACCGGTTCGCTCAAAGAGCGCCTTGCCCGCGTGAAACCCACCCGATGGGTCCGCTTCGCCATTGTGGCAGCCATTTTCATAGGATGGGTGGTGTGGCTCGGCTCGTGGTGGGTGATATTGTTCTTGCCGCTGCTTGCCGATATCTATCTCACGCAGTTTATTCCGTGGACGTGGTGGAAGCACACCAAGAATGCAGCCGTGCGTGCGGTGATGGGCTGGGTAGATGCCATTGTGTATGCCCTGGTGCTGGTGTATTTCATTTTCCTCTTCTTCGGGCAGAACTACCAGATACCATCGTCGTCGCTTGAGAAATCGCTGCTTGTGGGCGACTATCTGTGGGTGAACAAGATGGTGTATGGCCCTCGCGTTCCCAATACGCCCCTGCACTTTCCGCTGGCACAAAACACGCTGCCGGTGCTCAACTGCAAATCATATATCGACTATCCGCAGTGGGAATATCACCGCCTCAAAGGATTGCGCAATGTGGAGCGCTTCGACATTGTGGTGTTTAACTTCCCGGCAGGCGACACGGTGGCGCTGAAGGTGCAAAACCCCGACTACTACACCCTGTGCTACTTTGAGCCGGGTGGCGCTGCTGCCGTGCGCAGCAACAAGGCAAAATATGGCGATGTGATTTATCGCCCTGTGGATCGCCGTGAGAACTATGTGAAGCGTTGCATAGGTCTGCCCGGCGAGACTCTCCAAATCAAGGACAACATTGTGTATATCAACGGACAAGCCATTGCCGAGCCCGAGAATGTGCAATATAACTATCTGCTGCAGACCGACGGCCGCGAAATCGACGATGCCACATGGGAGAGCCTTGGCGTGAGCGTGGATGACCGCAACCGCGTGCTCGTGAGCGAACCGGGAGAGAAATATGGCGTGATGAGCCTTGGGCTAACCGTTGACGATGATGGCTCGGTGCCTCCCATCTATCAGGTGCCTCTCACCGCCAAGATGCTTGAGCAAGTGAATGCCCTCGGCTGGATGAAGCATGCCATGCGCGTGCCTGTGAGCGAGGTGATGAATGTGTATCCCATCAATCGCGATTATGGCTGGACCCGTGCCGACTATGGCAAGATATGGATACCAAAGAAGGGTGCCACTATGAAGCTCACCCTCGACAATCTGCCCATCTATGAGCGCGCAATACGCAACTATGAGGGCAACGACCTGGCTGTGCGCGACGGCAAAATCTACATCAACGGCACAGCCACCGACAGCTACACATTCAAGATGGACTACTACTGGATGATGGGCGACAACCGCGACAACTCAGCCGACTCGCGCTACTGGGGCTTCGTGCCCGAAGACCACGTGGTGGGCACGCCAATGTTTGTGATAGTGTCGTTCGACAAGGATAAGGGCTTCCCGGGCATTCGCTGGGACCGTGTTTTCAAAGACGCCAACCCCGACAAATGAGTAATCTGACGGCAACACCCATAGGCAGCGCTCCCGAAGCGGTGACATTCAGCAGCATGTATGCCGGATCGGTGCAATACTATGCCCGCATGGTGGCTGCCGGCAAGGTGGCTATCGTAGCCGACGAGCCTATCTCGCGCCGCGACAAGACCCACCACCGCTGCGACATCATTGCCACCAACGGACCGCAGACGCTTGCCATCCCCATAGAGAAGGTGACCTCGTGGCACGGCTACACCATGAAGGATGTGCGCATCTCTGAGCACGGCGACTGGCGCGTGCTGCACTGGCGTGCCATCTACTCGGCATACGGCAAGACGCCATTCTTTGAATATATTGCGCCCGAACTTGAAGCCCTCATCAATCGTGGCGACCATTGGCTGCTCGACTTCAATGCGGCGCTGCATGAGCTGATAGTGGAATTTCTCGACCTTCCCATCACCACCAGCTATGTCGATGCCGCCGGAACAGGCATCACACCCTGCCGCGTGAAGCCTGCTGCCTCCCCGGTGCACTATCACCAAATATGGGAGCCAAAATATGGCTTTGCGGGCAACCTGAGCATCCTCGACCTGCTCATGAACAAGGGTCGGGAGGCTATTTTTATACTACTCGATGAAGAAAAGCGGTGATAATGCGTGATTTGTATCAACAATTCTCGCATTTCAACCAAAACGCCCTACGCAGCTATTCGCTCTTTTTTAGTAATTTTGCAAACTAAATATTGAGTTATATCACAATGAAGATATTCAGAATTATTATCATCATAGTTGCAATAGCCACTATAATAGTGGAAGGAAATGCCCAGATAGTGAAGCCTCACGGCAGCAACTTCAATGCCGACAGCATACGCAATGAGTTTGACCGCGGTCCTTATTTCACGCTCTATAAGGACAACTACTTCACTGCCGGCACCTCACTCGGAGACAAGCCTAATGGCGACAACAGCGATGTGAAATTCCAAGTGAGCATTGCGCAGCGCCTCACCAAGAGCACGCTGCCCTTCAACACTTATCTCTTCTTGATGTACTCGCAAAAGTGTATGTGGAACGTGTTTAAGGAATCACTTCCTATGCGCGACCTCAATTTCAATCCCGGAATAGGACTGTCGAAGCTCCTCATAGTGAAAGACCGCCTCATAGGCAAAGCCACGGTGCTGATTGAGCACGAGTCGAACGGCCGCGACGGCGATGACTCGCGAAGCTGGAACAAGATCTCGTTTTGCGGCAGCGTGTATGTTGACCCACAAGTGATGATTCATGCAAAATGGTGGATTCCGATTATCGACGGACAAAACAACAAGGATATACTCAAATACTCGGGTATCTACCAGACGGGAGTGCAATATATGTCGCAAAACGGGCGTTTCGGTGCTGCCGTGACAGTGGTGAAGCGCTCTGGCTGGAACTTCAACTGCAACACCATAGTGGAGCTAAACTACCGCATTTTCAAGGGTGAAAACCAGTTCTTCTTTGTGCAATACTACAACGGCTATGGCGAAAACCTCCTCGACTACAATCAATATCACTCACGCCTACGAGTAGGCTTGATAATCAAGCCCAAATTCTTCAGCGACTACTAAAAATTTAGAAT
>JBJFEF010000031.1:0-11535 GCA_051890435.1 Muribaculaceae bacterium | reverse complement strand
AGAGTTGCGTTCGTTCGACTCAATCGACAACGCTCCTGAGGAGAAAGAGCGTGGTATCACAATTAATACTGCACACGTAGAGTATGAGACAGCTAACCGTCACTATGCACACGTTGACTGCCCGGGACACGCCGACTACGTAAAGAACATGGTAACTGGTGCCGCTCAGATGGATGGTGCAATCATCGTAGTAGCTGCTACTGATGGTCCGATGCCTCAGACACGTGAGCACATCCTTCTTGCTCGCCAGGTGAACGTACCGCGTCTTGTTGTATTCTTGAACAAGTGCGATATGGTTGATGATGAGGAGATGTTTGACCTCGTAGAGATGGAGATGCGCGATCTTCTTTCACAATATGAGTATGATGGCGACGAGACACCTATCATCCGCGGTTCTGCACTTGGTGCATTGAACGGTGAGCCTCAGTGGGAGGCAAAGGTGATGGAGCTTATGGATGCAGTTGACACTTGGATTCCACTTCCTCCGCGCGATATCGATAAGCCTTTCTTGATGCCTGTTGAGGACGTGTTCTCAATCACTGGTCGTGGTACTGTTGCAACAGGTCGTATCGAGACTGGTATCGTTAAGGTAGGTGACGAGGTTCAAATCATGGGTCTTGGCGCTGACAAGAAGTCGGTTGTAACCGGTGTTGAGATGTTCCGTAAGATCCTCGATGAGGGTGAGGCTGGTGATAACGTAGGTCTTCTCCTCCGTGGTATCGACAAGAACGAGATCAAGCGTGGTATGGTACTCTGCCACCCGGGTGTTGTTAAGCCCCACTCAGAGTTCAAGGCTTCGGTTTACGTATTGAAGAAGGAAGAGGGTGGACGTCACACTCCGTTCCACAACCACTATCGTCCTCAGTTCTACGTTCGTACACTCGATGTAACCGGTGAGATCACACTTCCGGAGGGCGTAGAGATGGTAATGCCTGGTGACCACGTAGAGATCATCGTTAAGCTCATCACTCCGGTAGCTTGCGACAAGGGTCTTCGTTTCGCAATCCGCGAGGGTGGCCGCACAGTAGGTTCAGGACAAATCACTGAGATCCTCGACTAATTCCTAAGGATATTAGCAAGGAAATCATAAAGGATAAATGAACAATCGGCCGGTTGTGGCGTACGAAAGGAAACTGCAACCGGCTAATATACGGGAATAGCTCAGTCGGTAGAGCACTGGTCTCCAAAACCAGGTGTCGGGAGTTCGAGCCTCTCTTCCCGTGCTAATCAGAAAAGGAAATAATAATGAAGATACTTAAGGATATCGAGGACTCTTATAACGAACTCGTTTATAAGGTTTCTTGGCCCACCAAGAGTCAGCTTGCCAATAGCAGTGTAGTTGTTATGGTAGCTTCCATCATAATAGCTATAGTAATATTTGCTATGGATGAGGTTGTAGATAACCTGATGCACTTGATTTATGGCATATCGCTGTAAGTCGAGTTTTGTATTAGAATCGTTAACTTTTTAGTAGAGAATCAATGGCTTTAGATGTAAAGAAAAGATGGTATGTTCTTCGCGCCATATCGGGCAAGGAGGCAAAGGTAAAAGAGGTGCTGGATGCAGCAATCAAAAACACCGATCTTGGAAAATACGTTTCGCAGGTGTTGATTCCCACTGAGAAGATCTACACCACGCGTAACGGGAAAAAGGTTCTGAAAGAAAGGAATCTTTATTCCGGTTATGTTTTTGTTGAGGCCCAACTGACCGGCGATGTTATGTATGAATTACGAAACACCACCAATGTGATCGACTTCCTGCATGGACGTGACAAGACGGCTATGCCGGAGCCCATTCGTGAAGATGAGGTAGCCCGTATGCTTGGAGTTGCCGATGCATCGATCGAGGGAGAGGAAGACGTTCTGAATGATTTCATTGTGGGAGAGACGGTGAAGGTGAACTTTGGACCCTTCAGCGGCTTTACCGGTGAGATAGAGGAGGTGAATCGTGAGAAGCGTAAGCTCAAAGTGATGGTGAAGGTTTTCGGCAGAAAGACGCCTCTTGAATTGGACAATTCTCAAGTAGAGCGGGAGTAATCGCGAAGTGGGAGGTTACGCGCCCATGAAACGACTATGATGACCGCTTATAAAACTAATTTAATTAAAAAAAGTTTTAGAAATGGCTAAAGAAATTGCTGGACAGATCAAATTACAGATTAAAGGTGGAGCAGCAAACCCTTCACCCCCAGTAGGACCTGCACTTGGTTCGAAGGGTATTAACATCATGGAATTTTGCAAGCAATTCAATGCCCGCACTCAGGACAAGGCAGGCAAGGTTCTTCCGGTAGTAATCACTTACTATACCGACAAGAGCTTTGACTTCATTGTGAAGACACCTCCGGTAGCAATACAGTTGCTTGAGGCATCGAAGCAAAAGAGCGGATCGGCACAGCCAAACCGCAAGAAGGTAGCTGAGATCACATGGGAGCAGGTAAAGACAATTGCTGAGGACAAAATGCCTGATTTGAACTGTTTTACTTTAGACTCGGCTATGCGAATGGTTGCCGGAACAGCGAGAAGTATGGGTATCACTGTAAAGGGCGCGTTCCCTGAAAACATTTAAAAACTTCAATTGACATGGCTAAACTTACAAAAAATCAAAAGGTAGTAAACGCAAAGATTGAAGCGGGGAAAAGTTACACTCTTAAGGAAGCTGCAGCACTTGTAAAGGAAATTACTTTCACAAAGTTTGACGCTTCAGTTGATATCGATGTTCGCTTGGGCGTAGATCCCCGCAAGGCAAACCAGATGGTTCGCGGCACAGTGTCGTTGCCAAACGGAACAGGTAAGGAGGTACGCGTGTTGTGTCTCTGTAACCCTGATGTAGCGGCAGCAGCCACCGAGGCCGGAGCAGACTACGTAGGTCTTGAAGAGTACATTGAGAAGATCAAGGGCGGATGGACAGATGTAGATGTAATCATTACGCAGCCGGCTATCATGGGAAAGATTGGTGCACTCGGACGTATTCTTGGTCCGCGTGGTTTGATGCCAAACCCGAAGAGTGGCACAGTGACCATGGACGTAGCGAAGGCAGTGAAAGAAGTAAAGCAAGGTAAGATCGACTTCAAGGTCGATAAGGGCGGAATCGTACACACTTCAATTGGTAAAGTTTCATTTACTCCGGAGAAGATCCGAGAGAATGCCAAGGAGTTTATCAACACCTTGATCAAATTGAAACCGGCAACTGCGAAGGGTACTTATATTAAGAGCATTTATCTTTCAAGTACAATGAGTCCAGGTATCAAGATTGATACTAAATCAATTGACGAATAATTAAAAGATTTACACGACAATGAGAAAGGAAGATAAACTTACTATAATCGAACAGATAGCAGCCACACTCAAGGAGTATAGCTGCGTGTATCTTGCAGAAACCAACGGACTTGATGCAGAGAAGACATCGGCACTTCGCCGTGAGTGCTTCAAGCAGGGTGTGAAACTGGTAGCAGTGAAGAACACACTCTTGAAGAAGGCAATGGAGCAGAGCGACGTTGACTACTCAGGTCTTTATCCTGCAATGAAGGGTTCTACTTCATTGATGCTCTCAAACACAGGCAATGCACCTGCAAAGCTTATCAAGGGCTTCTTGAAGAAGGACGATGTACTCCCTGCCCTGAAGGCAGCATACGTAGAAGAAACCGCTTATCTGGGAGCCGACCAGCTCGACTTCTTGGCAAGCTTGAAGAGCAAGAACGAACTTATTGCAGATATCGTTGCACTGTTGCAATCGCCTGCTAAGAACGTTATCTCAGGTCTCCAAGGATCAGCCGGCAACAAGATACACGGTATTCTTGAAACTTTATCAAAAAAAGAGGATTAATAAAATTAAAAACAAACAATTAAATCATTATAACAATGGCAGATTTGAAAGCTTTTGCAGAACAATTAGTTAACCTTACCGTAAAGGAAGTAAACGAACTTGCTCAGATTTTGAAGGAAGAGTACGGTATCGAACCCGCTGCTGCAGCTGTTGCAGTTGCTGCAGGTCCTGCAGCCGGTGCTGCAGCTGAGGAGGAGAAGACTTCTTTCGACGTAGTATTGAAGAGCGCAGGTGCAAGCAAGCTTGCAGTGGTTAAGCTCGTTAAGGAGCTCACCGGACTTGGCTTGAAGGAAGCTAAGGAGCTCGTTGATGGTGCACCCAGCACAGTTAAGGAAGGTCTCGCTAAGGCCGACGCCGAGGGCATGAAGAAGCAATTGGAAGAGGCTGGAGCTGAAGTTGAACTTAAATAATATTACCTGATTTTCAGGTGATTAGGTTAAGAATCTTCTCACAAGACGATTCTTAACCTTTTTGTGTTATAATTAAAATTTGAGTTCACTTAATTAAATTTTTCAATGTCAGTTACTAAACAAACACGCGTTAATTTCGCATCTGTAAAAAATCCTCTTCCTTATCCCGATTTTTTGGAGGTGCAATTAAAGTCATTCAGAGATTTTCTGCAGTTAGATACTCCAACAGAGAAAAGAAAAAACGAGGGACTCTATAAGGTGTTTGCCGAGAATTTTCCCATTGCGGACACTCGCAATAACTTTGTCCTTGAATTCCTCGATTATTATATCGATCCACCGCGTTACACAATTGAGGAGTGCCTTGAGCGTGGCTTGACCTATTCGGTGCCACTGAAGGCGAAAATGAAATTATATTGTACCGATCCCGATCACGAGGATTTTGCAACAGTAGTCCAGGACGTATATCTTGGACCGATCCCGTATATGACCGACAAGGGTACGTTTGTCATCAACGGCGCAGAGCGCGTAGTAGTGTCGCAGCTGCACCGTTCGCCGGGTGTATTCTTCGGACAGAGCACCCATGCCAACGGAACGAAGCTGTATTCTGCCCGTATCATACCATTCCGCGGATCATGGATTGAGTTCGCAACCGACATTAACAATGTGATGTATGCCTACATCGACCGCAAGAAGAAATTGCCTGTGACCACGCTGTTGCGCGCAATCGGACTTGAGAGCGACAAGGACATCATTGAAATTTTCGGACTTGCTGAGGAACTCAAAGTGAACAAGACCAACTTGAAAAAGGCAGTAGGCCGCAAGTTGGCAGCCCGTGTATTGAAGACATGGGTAGAGGACTTTGCCGATGAGGATACCGGTGAAGTAGTATCGATTGAGCGTAACGACGTTATCCTCGATCGAGAGACAGTGATTGAAGAGGAGAATATCCAGGATATTCTTGACTCGGGTGTACAGAACATCTTGCTGCACAAGGAAGATGCCAACACCAACGACTATGCTATCATCTTCAACACGCTGCAAAAAGATACAAGTAACTCTGAAAAAGAGGCTATCCACTACATCTATCGCCAGCTGCGCAACGCGGAGCCACCTGATGATGCAAGCGCCCGTGAGGTTATCACCAACCTCTTCTTCTCGGAGAAGCGCTACGACCTTGGCGATGTGGGCCGTTTCCGCATCAACAAGAAGCTCAACCTCACTACTCCTATGGAGGTGAAGGTGCTCACCAAGGAAGATATTATTGCCATCATCAAGTATCTCATTGGCCTCATCAACTCAAAGACTGATGTGGATGATATCGACCACTTGAGCAACCGCCGTGTACGCACCGTGGGCGAACAATTATATAACCAGTTTGGTGTAGGATTGGCGCGAATGTCACGCACCATTCGTGAGCGCATGAACGTGCGCGACAATGAGGTGTTCACACCGATCGATCTTATCAATGCAAAGACGATCTCGTCGGTAATCAATACGTTCTTCGGAACCAACGCCTTGTCGCAGTTCATGGACCAGACCAACCCGCTTGCCGAGATTACGCACAAGCGCCGTATGTCGGCCCTTGGTCCCGGCGGTCTGTCGCGTGAGCGTGCCGGCTTTGAGGTGCGCGACGTGCACTACACCCACTATGGCCGTCTGTGTCCGATTGAGACACCTGAAGGCCCGAACATTGGACTTATCTCATCTCTTTGCGTGTATGCGAAGATCAACGACCTCGGTTTCGTGGAGACTCCCTACCGTGTGGTAGAGAACTCGCGAGTGAACCTTAACAACGACGAGGTGGTGTATCTCTCGGCAGAGCAAGAGGAGGGAAAAATCATAGCACAGGGAAATGCGCCGCTCAACGACGACGGTACATTTATCCGCACCAAGGTGAAAGCACGCCTTGATGCCGACTTCCCTGTGGTACCGCCATCGGAGGTGCAGCTTATGGACGTTTCGCCGGTGCAGATTGCATCAATTGCAGCTGCCATGATTCCGTTCCTTGAGCACGACGATGCCAACCGTGCACTCATGGGATCGAACATGATGCGCCAGGCAGTGCCATTGCTCCGCAGCGAGGCTCCGATTGTGGGAACCGGAATTGAGGCACAGCTTGCCTACGACTCACGCACCCAGATTCAGGCAGAGGGAGCAGGAGTGGTGGAATATGTTGATGCCGACGTAATCCGTGTGCGCTACGACCGCACCGCCGACGAGGAGTTTGTAAGCTTTGAGGACGCAGTGAAGGAGTATCGCTTGCCGAAGTTCCGCAAGACCAACCAAAGCACCACCATCGACTTGCGCCCAATTTGCGACAAGGGACAGCGTGTGGAGAAGGGCGACATACTCACCGAGGGCTATTCGACCGAGAACGGCGAGCTTGCCATCGGCCGCAACCTGAAGGTAGCCTACATGCCTTGGAAGGGATATAACTATGAGGATGCTATTGTGCTCAATGAGCGCATGGTACGCGAGGATATCCTTACATCGGTACACGTTGACGAATACACCCTTGAGGTGCGCGAGACCAAGCGCGGAATGGAGGAGCTCACAAGCGACATTCCAAACGTGAGCGAGGACGCAACCAAGGACCTCGACGAGCGCGGTATCATTCGCGTGGGTGCTCACGTGGTTCCGGGCGACATCCTTATCGGTAAGATTACACCTAAGGGCGAGAGCGACCCGACACCGGAGGAGAAGTTGCTCCGTGCAATCTTCGGCGACAAGGCCGGTGATGTGAAGGATGCATCGCTCAAGGCATCGCCGTCGCTGAAGGGTGTGATTATCGGCACCAACCTCTTTGCACGCGCAATGAAGAAGAAACGCGGCAAGGGCGCCAATCAGGATATCATCGACCTCGACACACAATATGACGAGCGCAAGCTCGCCCTCAAGAAGATATTGCTCGAGAAGCTGCTCGTGCTCACTGCAGATCATGCTTCGCAGGGTGTGAAAGACTTCTTGGGATCGGAAATTGTGGCAAAGGGAGTGAAGTTTACTAACGACATTCTCGACAATATCGACTACGAGACAGTGAATCTGAGCAAGTGGACTGCCGACGCTCACACTAACGACATGATCAGCGCCACCATACGCAACTACATACGCAAATACAAGGAAATCGACGCCGAGCTTCGCCGCAAGAAGTTTGACATCTCGATTGGCGATGAGCTTCCTTCGGGAATCATGCAGCTTGCCAAGGTGTATGTGGCAAAGAAGCGCAAGATCGGTGTGGGCGACAAGATGGCAGGACGTCACGGTAACAAGGGTATCGTGTCGCGCGTAGTGCGCCAAGAGGATATGCCATTCCTTGCCGACGGAACACCTGTGGATATCGTGCTCAACCCGCTGGGTGTGCCTTCGCGTATGAACATCGGTCAGATATTCGAGGCCGTACTCGGATGGGCAGGCCGTGAGCTGAATGTGAAGTTTGCTACCCCTATCTTCGACGGAGCAAGCCTCGACGACTTGAATGAGTGGACCGACAAGGCGGGACTTCCGCGCTACGGAAAGACCTACCTCTATGATGGAGGAACAGGAGAGCGCTTTGACCAGCCTGCAACAGTGGGAGTGACCTACATGCTTAAGCTCGGCCACATGGTAGAAGACAAGATGCACGCACGAAGCATCGGTCCGTACTCGCTCATCACTCAGCAGCCACTTGGAGGTAAGGCCCAGTTTGGTGGACAGCGATTTGGAGAGATGGAGGTTTGGGCGCTTGAGGCGTTTGGCGCAGCGCACATACTCCAGGAGATTCTCACCATCAAGAGTGACGATGTGGTAGGCCGCAGCAAGGCATATGAGGCAATCGTGAAGGGCGAGCCGATGCCTACACCGGGAATACCGGAGTCGCTCAACGTGCTTCTGCACGAGCTTCGTGGCTTGGGACTCAGCATCAACTTAGAATAATAACATTGACTCTTTATACACAGAAAAAGAAGGAACAATATGGCTTTTAAGAAAGATAACAAGATAAAGAGTAATTTCTCGAAGATTTCCATCGGCTTGGCATCTCCCGACGAAATTCTGGAGATGTCGTCGGGTGAGGTATTGAAGCCCGAAACCATCAACTACCGCACCTACAAGCCCGAGCGCGACGGACTCTTCTGCGAGCGCATCTTCGGTCCGGTAAAGGACTATGAGTGCCACTGCGGAAAGTATAAGCGCATACGCTACAAGGGCATTGTGTGCGACCGATGCGGTGTGGAAGTAACCGAGAAGAAAGTGCGTCGTGAGCGCATGGGTCACATCCAGCTTGTGGTTCCCGTGGCACACATCTGGTATTTCCGCTCGTTGCCTAACAAGATAGGCTACTTGCTGGGATTGCCATCGAAGAAGCTCGATGCAGTGATCTACTATGAGCGTTACATCGTAATCAATCCCGGAAAGGTGGAGAATGTGGAAAAATTCGACCTCCTTTCTGAAGAAGAATATCTCGATATCACCGACAAGCTGCCCAAGGACAACTGGATGCTTGAGGACGGCGACCCCAACAAGTTTGTGGCAAAGATGGGAGCCGAGGCAATCTACGACCTCCTTTGCGAGCTCGACCTCGATGCACTCTCCTATGAACTTCGCGACCGTGCCGGCCGTGAGGGATCGCAGCAGCGCAAGACCGAGGCATTGAAGCGCCTCCAGGTGGTGGAGTCGTTCCGCGCCTCTAAGCAGCGTAACCGCCCCGAGTGGATGATCTTGAAGACCATCCCTGTGACACCGCCTGAGCTTCGTCCGCTCGTTCCGCTCGATGGTGGCCGTTTCGCAACCAGCGACCTCAACGACCTCTATCGTCGTGTGATAATCCGCAACAACCGCTTGAAGCGACTCATCGAGATCAAGGCACCTGAGGTGATTCTCCGCAACGAGAAGCGTATGCTTCAGGAGGCAGTAGATTCACTTCTCGACAACTCGCGCAAGTCGAGCGCCGTGAAGACCGATGCCAACCGTCCGCTCAAGTCACTCTCCGACAGCCTCAAGGGAAAGTCGGGACGTTTCCGTCAGAACTTGCTCGGTAAGCGTGTTGACTACTCGGCACGTTCGGTAATCGTGGTAGGACCAGAGCTGAAGATGCACGAGTGCGGTATTCCAAAATATATGGCAGCCGAGCTCTACAAGCCCTTCGTAATCCGCAAGCTCATTGAGCGTGGCATTGTGAAGACAGTGAAGAGCGCCAAGAAGATAGTTGACCGCAAGGAACCGGTAGTGTGGGACATCCTGGAGTATGTGATGAAGGGACATCCCGTGTTGCTCAACCGTGCCCCGACACTTCACCGTCTGGGTATCCAGGCATTCCAGCCCCGCATGATTGAGGGCAAGGCCATCCAGCTTCACCCGCTTGCATGTACGGCATTCAACGCCGACTTCGACGGTGACCAGATGGCTGTGCACTTGCCACTCGGCAACGAGGCTATCCTTGAGGCACAGATGCTTATGCTCGGATCGCACAATATCCTCAACCCTGCCAACGGTGCACCTATCACAGTGCCGTCGCAGGATATGGTGCTCGGACTTTACTACATCACCAAGCTCCGCAAGGGCGACAAGGGTGAGGGATTGAAGTTCTATGGACCCGAGGAGGCAGAGATTGCATACAATGAAGGAAAAGTGACCCTTCACGCCATCGTGTCGGTAGTAGTTGACGACCTCGACGAAAACGGCAACATAGTGAAGGTGCTCAAAGAGAATACATCGGTGGGTCGCGTGCTGTTCAACCAGTATGTACCCAAGGAGATAGGCTATGTGAATGAGATTATCTCAAAGAAGTCGCTCCGCGGCATCATCAGCAAGGTGATCAAGACGTGTGGTATTCCACGCTCGGCACAGTTCCTCGACGATATCAAGAACATGGGTTATCGCATGGCATTCGAGGGCGGACTTTCGTTCAACCTTGGTGACATCATCATTCCGGCAGAGAAAGAGGAATATGTGAACGAGGGTTACCGCGAGGTGGAGGAAGTGATGAACAACTACAGCATGGGATTCATCACCAACACCGAGCGCTATAACCAGATTATCGATATCTGGACACATGTTAACTCGAAGCTCACCGACACCTTGATGAAGCAGATTTCGAGCGACCAGCAAGGCTTCAACTCAGTATATATGATGCTCGACTCAGGAGCACGTGGTTCGAAGGACCAGATTCGTCAGCTCTCGGGTATGCGTGGTCTTATGGCGAAGCCGCAGAAGAGTGGATCGGAAGGCGGACAGATTATTGAGAACCCGATTTTGGCAAACTTCAAGGAGGGTCTTTCGGTGCTCGAGTACTTTATCTCTACTCACGGTGCTCGTAAGGGTCTTGCCGATACGGCGTTGAAGACTGCCGATGCAGGATATTTGACCCGTCGTCTTGTGGATGTGGCACACGACGTGATTATCACCGAGGAGGATTGCGGTACACTGCGTGGACTCGTCTGCACCGAGGTGAAGAACAACGAAGACGTGGTGGCAACACTGGGCGAGCGCATCCTTGGCCGCGTTTCGGTTCACGACGTTGTAGATCCTATCACCGGCGAGGTGATCGTACGCAGCGGCGAGGAAATCAACGACGAGGCAGCGAAGCGCATTGAGGCATCGCCGATTGAGTCGGTAGAAATCCGTTCGGTGCTCACTTGTGAGTCGAAGAAGGGCGTCTGCGCTAAGTGCTACGGCCGCAACCTTGCTACCAACCGCATGGTACAGAAGGGCGAGGCAGTGGGCGTGATTGCAGCCCAGTCGATTGGTGAGCCGGGTACGCAGCTTACACTCCGTACGTTCCACGTCGGTGGTGTGGCATCAAACATTGCAGCCGTATCCAACATCACATCGCGCTACGACGGTTTGCTCGAAATCGACGAGCTCCGCACCGTAACCTGCGAGGACCACGAGGTGGTAGTAGGCCGTATGGCAGAAATGCGCATCATCGAGCCAAACACCAAGATGGTGCTCACATCAGCCAATATCGTGTATGGATCGAAGCTCTTCAAGAAACCTGGCGACATGGTGAAGAAGGGCGATATCATCTGCGAGTGGGACCCGTTCAATGCCGTTATCGTATCGGAAGTTTCGGGTATTCTCAAGTATGCTAACTTTGTGGAGGGTGTAACCTACCGCGAGGAAGTTGACGAGACATCAGGAAACTCAGAGAAGATTATCATAGAGTCGAAAGACCGCACCAAGGTGCCTGAAGCACAGCTCTTTGATGCCAACGGACAGCTTGTGAAGACCTATTCACTGCCTGTGAACGCTCACCTTATGGTAAATGAGGGTGAAGAAATCAAGCAGGGAGAGGTATTCGTGAAGATTCCGCGTGCAGCAGGAAGCGCCG
>JBJFEF010000030.1:0-3113 GCA_051890435.1 Muribaculaceae bacterium | reverse complement strand
CTTATCTCACCCCACTAAAAAGAGGAAATTCCCACCGGATTTCCTCTTTTTTCATTTCATACCCTCTCTCACCCCCGGCAATCAAATAGACGTCAATCAAAAAAGCCACTGCTCGCGATGCAGTGGCTTTTTTATCGTTTTTGAGGTTTCCCGGCAATTACTTCACGATGCGACGCTCCTTGATGCGAGCCTTCTTACCGGTGAGATTGCGAAGATAATACAACTTAGCACGGCGAACCTTACCATACTTGTTAACCTCAATGCTGTCGATGAATGGTGAGTCCATGGGGAAGATACGCTCTACACCGATGTTGTCGCTCATCTTGCGAACGGTGAAACGCTTCTTCTGTCCCTCGCCAGAGATGCGGATAACCACGCCCTTGTAAACCTGTACACGCTCCTTGTTACCCTCCTTGATGCGATATGCTACCGAGATGGTATCACCGGGGCCAAATGCAGGAAATTCCTTGGCAGTTGCAAATGCCTCTTCTGCGATTTTAATTAAATCCATTGTCTTTTTATATATGTTATAACGTTTATATAAATCTTCTCGCAATATAACAAGCCACACGTTTCTTCTTGCCAGAGATTACGAAAAGCGGTGCAAAGATAGCGATTTTTCGCGTAACCACCAAATCTTTCGCCTATTTACCCTCTTTTTTCACCCCCTTTTTCTCGCCTTTTTCTCGCAATGGCAATCTCACTCGCCATATTGCTCAAGATAAAGTTGGCACGCCTGCTCAAGCTCGGCATACCACTCCGCTCCAAAACGTCGCGTCAGCGGCTCCTTCAAGAATTGATACAAGCGCACACCCTTAGCCCTGCCAAGCACCTCAGCCGCCTTGCATATCTTCCAGCGATGGAAATTCACCGCCGTGTAGCGCGACAACTCCTGCAAGCGAAGCGGATAGAGATGGCACGATATAGGCTTGTAGAAGTCAATCTTGCCGGCACGATAAGCCTTCTCAATGGCACACTGGCACATTCCACCCTCGCCATAGCATGTAAACACACAGTTGCGTCCATCCACTATCTGCGTCACCAGGTCGCCCTCCTCATCAACGTATCCCACGCCCTGTTCCTCTATCACCTTGCGTGCCTGTGGCATCAAGTCGTCCCACACAACGGGCAATATTTCCTTCAACCGGGCATATTCCTCCTCAGTGATTGGAGCTCCTGCATCACCCTCTATGCAGCACTCACCAAGGCACTTCGCCAAGTCGCATATAAAAAAACGCTCCACAATGTCGAGACTCACCAGCGTATCCTTTATCTGTAGCATTTCTATCTCCTCAGTCATTTATCATTCTATTAATTACTCCGAGAAAGCACTCCCGGTTCCGTTTTCCCCAAGAGCACTGCCTAATCGCGCCTCCCGGTTCCGATTTGCAAAATTAGGCAAAATCCCCTACATTTCCACCATAAAACATAACAAAAAGTTCCTCGCATCACTGCGAAGAACCTTGTGCATAAACGATATTTTACAGTCAATCTTATAATTTTCTGTTTACTGCAAAATTATCATCCAAATATTACAGCATTATAACATTACTGTAACATTTTTCATTGTAACCCAGTGTATCACGAAGGTTAATAGTCAGCATTATTGGGGTCGAAATTAGTCCATCCGTCCATCCACTTGTCGCCTGCTGCAAAAGCTCCCACATAGTTCACCGGAGCGACTCCGTTAAGAAGCGCATCGCCAAACGATGCTGCACCTATCAGCTTGCTGCCTGCTTGGGGCATATAGGCTGCTCCGGTTCCGGCCGCATCGGTGAGTAGAAGCTCTGCCACATCGGCAAAGTTCTTGTTGCCGTCTTGCGAAAGGAAATAAGTGTGTGAATATGATGGCTGTGTAGCATCAATAACAGCTTTTGATGTAGCATCATAGAGGACATCGTCATAAATCTTGTTGGCATCGCTGCCCACTACGTCCATTCCGGCAAACCACACATTGTTGATTTTCAATTTGCCTGTCTTGGCGGCATCGGGGGTGTAGCCCTTCTCTCCATCGATTATCAAACCAATAGGGAAGCCCACTGCAAGCGAGTTGAAACAGCTCAAGTGGCTCGAACGGCGTATCTGCATCGCTGCCTGGAATTTGCCCAGAGCCGATCCGTTGTTGGGATTATAACCTCCGGCTGTGATATAGTCCTTTGAGTTTACGAAACCATCGCGCCCGTTTGGTCCCACAAAGGTGATATTGCTGAACACGCACGATGTGTGAGGATCTACATCGGCTCCATCGGCACAGTTATCGCTCTCAAAGCCATTCGATTGAGATGTGTCGGCAATGCGGGGATCTCGCATTGCAAGTCCGAATTGCACCTTGCCGCTGAAGCCGTTGTCGGTATCGAAATCATCGTCCCAACCCTTATAAGCCACAAGATACTTGCAATTCACCGTACCGCCAAACCACTCAAATGAGTCATCGTTGGAGTATGACACCTGAATGTGGTCGAGCGTTGTTCCGGCTCCTACCGAGCCAAGTGTAAGACCGTTGATCTCCTTGTTCTCTTGGAATGGATAACCGGCAAACTCAATACGCACATAGCTCAGCACACCCGAATTGTCGGCATTGTCGTTGCCTCCGTGGTGGCTGCGCGGTCCGCCTTCAATCTGCATATCGTCATTCTGGTTGTTGTGTGCCTTTCCGCAGATTATCACACCACCCCAGTCGCCGGGTTTACGCTGTCCCTTGGGCTCATTCGATGTAAACACAATAGGCTCATTAGCAGTGCCTTGCGCCACTATCTTGCCTCCACGCTCCACTATGAGCGATGCCATCGACTTCTTGTCGCCACGTATCACCGTGCCAGGCTCTATTGCAAGCTGGGCTCCATCGGCTACATACACCCATCCCACCAGCGTGTATGTGCCCTTCTTGAGAGTCTGCTTGCCGGTAAACACAAATTCCTTGTCGCCGTTACCAATCACCTTGCCCTGAGGGTTCTCTGCTCCATTGGCGTCGAAAAGCAGGTGATCGCAGCTCTTCAGTCCGCCATTGGTGCCCCACACATATTTCTCGGTGGGATTTACAGGCTCGTTGCCATTGTTGTTGTTGTCATCGTCGCTGCACGATGCAGCCACTGCCGATAAAGCTCCGGCAAAAG
>JBJFEF010000029.1:0-3114 GCA_051890435.1 Muribaculaceae bacterium | reverse complement strand
TCGGAGTAGAGCCAGTAGCGCGACCACCAGTAGCCAAAGGCATAGCGTGGCGGCAGAGGCATCTTGCCGGCAAAGCGGGTATAATCCTTCAGCGCACGCTTATAGTCGGTGCCATAAGCCATGAAGTACCAGTCCTGTCCTTCTGTGCCCTTGCGCTCGGTCACCCACTCCCACTTGGGGTCGCCGTCAAAGAGCAGACTCTTCGAGTCGTCGATGAGGGTCCAGCCGTCGCGGGCTATCACACCGTCTTCTATTTCCATGTGTTCACCTTTTTTGCCCTCGGGTGTGTCGAAGGTGCGCACGTCGCCGTCATAGCCGTCGAGAGTGCGGAATGTTCCCTTCAGATTCTGCTGCTGCTTCATTCCGGGCTTCCAGGCAAACTGGAACGTACCTTTCTTCTTCGATGCCGAAGTTATCACAAGGTTCTTCTCGGTAAATGCCCCGGTTCCCTTCTTGTAGCGAAGCTTCAGCACCGGAGTGGTGATTTCAATCCATGAGCCTCGCTTCACCTTGTAGTCAACGGGCTCATAGTCACGATTCACTGCCATGAACGACTTGTTGTCGGTAAACTGCCCGTCGGGGGCATACTCCAGGCGCACCGTTCCGTCTGATATCACGGTGAAGCGCACCTCATTGTCGCTGTAGGCAACATTGCTCACCTCTGCCTTGGCGCCAAGAGCGCAAAGCAAAAAAGCGAGCATTGAAAAGATTGCACATTTCTTCATAATGTTTTGTGTATTTAGTTAATTGGTAAAACTCCTATTTTGTGTTCAAAAGTGGCTTGAGCCGTCGAAGCAGTGTGTGCACACCTTGCACTTGGGCAACCCAATGGCGCGAATGAGCGTCTCAATGGTGTTGAAGCGCAGCGATGTGAGTCCGAAGCGGCGGCGTATCTCCTCCACCATGCGCTTGTATTCGGGCGAATCGGTGGTGGCATATTTCTCGAGGTTCTTGTTGGCATCACCCTCAAAGTCCTTGATGATGCGGCGCGTGATAAGCTCCATGTCGCTCTTCGATGCCGTGAAGCCCACAAAGGGGCAGCTATAGATGAGCGGCGGACACGCAATGCGCATGTGCACCTCGCGTGCGCCATAGTCGAAGAGCACACGCACGTTGTCGTTGAGCTGTGTGCCGCGCACTATCGAGTCGTCGCAGAAGAGCAGGCGCTTGCCATCGAGCATCGCACGGTTGGGAATGAGCTTCATCTTCGCCACCAGCGAGCGCATCGACTGTCGGCTCGGTGTGAAGCTGCGTGGCCATGTGGGAGTGTATTTGCAGATGGCACGGTGATAAGGAACGCCCTTACCCTCGGCATAGCCAAGTGCCATTCCCACGCCCGAATCGGGGATTCCACACACGCAATCCACCTCCGATTCATCGGTCTTGCCCATTTCAAGTCCGCTATTGAAGCGCACCTCCTCCACATTGCGGTTTTCATAGCACGAAGTGGGGAAGCCATAGTAAACCCACAGAAATGCGCATATCTGCATCTCCTCCTCGGGAGCACGCAGCTGCTTCACTCCGTCGGCAGTGATGTGGAGAATCTCGCCCGGTCCCACATAGCGGTCGATCTCATAGTCGAGATTGGGGAAGCTCGACGATTCGCTCGATGCCGCGTAAGCTCCATCCTTGCGACCCACCACTATCGGCGTGCGGCCCAGGCGGTCGCGTGCCGCAATTATTCCATTCTCAGTGAGAATAAGCATCGAGCACGAGCCTTTCACTTTGCGATACACATTCTCTATTCCATCCACAAAGTCTTTGCCCTCGGTGATGAGCAGCGCAATGAGTTCGGTAGGATTGGTAGCGCCCGAACTCAGCTCGGCAAAGTGGTGATTTTTTTCAAGCAATTGCTTCTCAAGTTCAGCGATATTGGCAATTTTTGCCACTGTCACTATAGCGAAACGCCCAAGATGCGAATTGAATATAATCGGTTGCGGGTCGGTATCACTGATTATTCCGATTCCCGAATTTCCCGTAAACTTGTCAAGTTCGTTTTCAAACTTAGTTCTGAAATAAGTGCTTTCAAGATTGTGGATTGAGCGGCGAAAGCCAAGCTCATCATCATAGGTTACCATACCACCGCGACGAGTGCCGAGGTGCGAGTTGTAGTCGGTGCCATAAAACAGGTCGGCGCAGCAAGCCGATTTGGCTACAGTTCCAAAAAAACCTCCCATAAAAAATATATTCTTTCAGTTATGTTTTTAATACAATTCGTATTTCCGCTACAAAATTACATAAAAACCGCGAATTTTCTACACCGCCATGATAAAGAAATGTTTTTTCTCTGCAGCAAAAAAATCGCCCCGAATAGAGCGCAACGCCCGAAACGAAAATCCCTTTTTTAGCCCGAATTATTATTTTTATGATAAAAGTGAATAAAGGATTTGTCTAATAAAAAATTTTTTACTACATCTGTGGTAAAAAAAAATCGAACAATAAATCTGTCTGATTTATACAATCAGATAACCTCTATTAACAATTGGAACTCCAACAAACCAACAAATCGTCAACCAAATCAGAGGGCATATCAACTGCCTTTTTGACGAAGATTACGCCAGGCTGACAGATGAGGGCAAATTTATAATCAATATGAAGGATAAAAAAATTACTTTTGAACAATTTTGCGACTCTGCATTTCGCCGCGCTGAGCAAATGAAGGTGAAATCGGAGGTCGTATGGGTGGCATTTCTTGAACTCGACGGAGTTATCAACACGTCGAAGCTCGCCCGGAAATATTTCGACCGCTCGCCCAGCTGGTTTGCCCAGAAACTCCATGGCAACGAAGTGTGCAACAAGGAACGCTCGTTCAAGGGCGAGGAATACGCGCAATTGTCAACGGCTTTCCGCGACATTGCCCGCCGTCTTAATGAATACGCCGATGCCCTTGACTCAGCTGAAGAACTTTAGCTTTCACCTATGCTTTTTTATTACCCCTTGGACGTGACCGAGAGCTTCACGCCCTTTTTTGTGAAATGAATAAAAATATCACATATCATATATTTTTTGTATGATATCCTTTGCGGTATGACAAAAACGTTATATATTTGCAACGGTAATTAGGCAAGGCATATAAACATATGAAGTGGAAAGAACTCATTAAGATAGCCGAAG
>JBJFEF010000028.1:0-3124 GCA_051890435.1 Muribaculaceae bacterium | reverse complement strand
GTATTAGATTTTAAGTGAAGATTAATTGTCGTGAGACAATTAATCCTTTTTTTATACCTACCCTTCCTCCACTTTTTCTCTCCCTTATTGCCTCAGTTTCACCGAAAAGTGATAAATTTGCATTGTTGAAACGCTAATCAATAAATAATATGCTACGTTCTTTATTATATATTCTCGTGGCTTGCTCTGCCGCTCTCGGTCTTGCCGGATGCGGTGGCGGCTCTGCCACAAGCACTCGTGCACCCGAGGCTCGCTCTCGTGCCGTCGAGGCTGCCGCCAAGCTTATTGCCACAAGTCACACCGACACCATGGCAATGCAGCACGCCATTCTCGACGCTAAAGCCATTCAAAGCGAATACATCCTTGCCGGCGACACCGCTGCCGTGCACGCCTTCGACAAGGCTTTCAGCGAAAAGCTGCTCAACGACGACCCTCAGCTTGCCGACGCTGTGCTCTGACATCCCGCGAAACATTTTCCCCTATTATCTCACCTAATATAAAAATCACACCTCTATGCTACAATTCGACGAATATGTGAATGTGGCTTCGCAAGCGATTGCAAGCATCAAATATCCCGCTGCTCCGGCGGCTCTCTACCAACCCATTGCCTACACCATGGCTCTTGGCGGAAAACGACTCCGCCCAGTGCTCACCCTCATGGCTTGCGACGCCTTTTGTGGCGACCACGCCCGCGCCATCAATCAGGCTATTGGCATCGAGCTATATCACAATTTCACCCTCCTTCACGACGATGTGATGGACAAAGCCGATGTGCGACGCGGAAAACCCACCGTGCACGTGCGCTGGAACGACAATGTGGCTATCCTCTCGGGCGACGCAATGCTCACCATGGCCGGGCAGCACATTGGCCGCACCGATGTCGCTCATCTCGCACCGGCTATCGAGCTATTCAACCGCACCGCTATGGAAGTTTATGACGGTCAGCAATACGACATGGACTTTGAGTGCCGTACCGACGTGACCGAAGACGAATACATCGCGATGATTCGCCTCAAGACCTCGGTCCTCCTGGGCTGCGCCTGCAAGATGGGGGCTATCATCGCCGATGCTTCTCCTGCCGACGCCGACCGCATCTATCAATATGGCGTTGACCTCGGACTGGCTTTCCAGTTGCAAGACGATTGGCTCGACGTGTATGGCGACCCTGCAACTTTCGGCAAAGAAATCGGCGGCGACATCATGAACAACAAAAAGACTTTCATGCTCATCAACGCCATCAACCGTGCCACAGGTGCCGACCGCGAAGAGCTCATGCATTGGCTCAACGCATCCAACCCCGACCGCAAAGCGAAAGTAGCTGCCGTCACTGCCATATATTCTCGACTCGGCATCAGCGACCTCGCCATCGAGGCTATGAACCGCTACAACGATCGCGCCCTTGCCGTGCTCAATTCAATCAATATTTCCGAGGAAGCCCGCCAGGCTTTCCGCGATTTTGCCAACATGCTCATGCACCGCAACCGATGACCGATACTCACACTCACATTTATCTCGAAGAATTTGACGCCGACCGCGATGCCGTGATGCAACGTGCTCTCGATGCCGGCGTCAGCCATTTGGTTCTCCCCAACGTCGATCTCTCCACCATCGAGCCAATGTATGCCCTCCACGAGCGCTACAAGCACTGCACTTCGATGGCGATGGGATTCCACCCCACCGAAGTCAAAGCCGACTGGAGGCAGTCGCTACAAGTTGTTGAGAGCCATCTCTCCGACTATCCCTTCGTCGCAATCGGCGAAGTGGGTATCGACCTCTATTGGGACACCACCTACCGCCTTGAGCAGCAAGAAGTGCTTGCCGCTCAGGTGCAATGGGCGCTCCACCGCAATTTAGCTCTCATAATCCACTGCCGTGAAGGGCTCGACGACGTCCTCAGCGTGTTCAGCCGCTTCAAGTCGCTCCCGCCTGTGGTGATGCACAGCTTTTGTGGCACCATCGACGACGTGCGCCGCTGCCGCCGCCTCGGCGACTTCTACTTCGGCATCAACGGCATCGTCACCTTCAAAAAATCGGCAATCCCGGCTATTCTGCCCGAGATTGGAATAGACCGCATCGTGCTCGAAACCGACTCGCCCTACCTCGCCCCTGTGCCCAACCGCGGCAAGCGCAACGAGAGCAGCAACATTCCGCACATCTGCCGTTGCGTGGCTCAGCACCTCGGACTGAGCTGCGAAGAAACAGCCGCTATCACCGACAGTAACGCATCCACCCTCTTCTCGCTCCACACCTGACGGCATAAAAGCCCAAAATTCCACCTCTCCACAAATAATTATGCACACCCGTCACAATCTTTTTCACCCCGTTTTTAGCAAAATTTCCCCTTTTTCCACGTTAGTAAAACAAAATGAGGCGGAAAAGTATGTTTTTTAACATATAATTACCCGTCTGATTATCAGTGGCTTACAGAAAGGTTTAATAAAAAAGTGATTTTTGACGATAAATTTTTCAAAAAAAATGTTTGCATATCAAAGTTTTGTTATAACTTTGCAGTGTTTTTGAAGCATAACAATATTGTTTTATTATTTTAATTTTAACGAAAATGAAAAAGTTAGTTTTATTACTTGCTGTTGTATTTAGTGTATCATTGTTCTCTTGCGGTGGCGCAAAGACTGAGGCTGCTGCTGAGGATACTGTAGCTACTGACACTGTTGCTGTTGAGGCAGTTGACTCTGTTGCTGCTGACACCGTAGCTGCTGACTCTGTAGCTGCTGACTCTGTTAAGGCTTAATTGCTTAGCAAGTATTAAAGAAGGTTTGAAGCTGCTTTCCGTATTCGGAAAACAGCTTTTTTTGTGCCCTCACCCCAACACATAATCCCCATCCCCGGCTGGCATAAGGCTTCCTATTCTAATAATTGGCATAAGTCGGAATAAACTCAATGCCAAGCACCGAAGCAAATCTAAAGAAACTGGAAATCTGAATATCCGTACGCCCGCTCTCCACACGTGCAATATAGCTTTGTTCTCGTCCAAGGCGCTCAGCCACCTGCTTTTGAGTCAGTTTAAGCTCCTTCCTACGTTCCTTCAGCATATTGCCATAGAACCATGCAAGCGACTTCTCATCAAAATCATTGCGCGATTCAGTTCCTTTCTTGCCATATTCTT
>JBJFEF010000027.1:0-3129 GCA_051890435.1 Muribaculaceae bacterium | reverse complement strand
CTCTTACCTCTTACCTCTTACCTAATATCCATGATATACACATCCTCATTGTCGCGCTTCATGCCATATTGCTCACGCGCAATCTTCTCAAGACGCTCACGGTCGGTGTTGAGCGAAGCTGCCTTGCGCTCATAGTAGGCAGTAGAATCGAGGTTAGTCTTGATTTCAGCCCTCAGTTCATCAATCTGATCTTGATGCTCGGTGCGGTTGATATAGCTGTTGTCGCTGTAAAAGAGCAGAAACACAGCAATGCCCACCACCACAATGATGGGGCTGGTGAGCCATCTCACCCACTTGCGGCGGGGTTTTGCAGCCTCATCGGCAGCAGCCTTATTCGTCTTTTCCTCAGTAGCCATAAGAAATTATTTTTCCGTGCATAAGCTATTATATTATTTTTCTACCTCACGCCCCATTCACAGGCATCCAAGCTCAGTCGAGCAAATCGGGGCGAAGCTGCATGGTGCGTTGCACAGCCATGTCGTGCTTCCACTCATCGATTTTCGCCTGATGTCCCGAGAGAAGTATGTCGGGCACACGCCACCCCTTGTATTCAGCCGGACGGGTATAAACCGGCGGAGCAAGCAGATTGTCCTGGAAAGAGTCGCTCAGTGCGCTCTGCTCGTCGCCGATAGCACCGGGAATGAGTCGCACCACAGCGTCGGCAATCACCGCCGCCGGAATCTCGCCACCGGTGAGCACATAGTCGCCAATGGTGATTTCGCGCGTGATGAGGTGCTCGCGGATGCGATAGTCCACGCCCTTGTAGTGTCCGCAAAGAATCATCAAGTTCTTCTTCATCGAAAGCTCGTTGGCAACGGGCTGAGTGAATTGCTCACCGTCGGGGGTGGTGAAGATAATCTCGTCGTAGTCGCGCTCAGCTTTCAGCGCCGAGATGCAACGGTCAACCGGCTCAATCTGCATCACCATTCCTGCCTCACCGCCAAAGGGGTAGTCATCGACCTTGCGGTGCTTGTTGAGCGAATAGTCGCGCAGATTGTGCACCACAATTTCCACCAGTCCCTTGTCCTGGGCGCGCTTCAATATCGAGCAGCCCAGCGGCGACTCAAGCATCTCGGGCATCACGGTGATTATGTCAATTCTCATTTTGTCGTCCATATCTGAAAACGGGGGGAGCAATTATATTGTCTTTTTTTGAAAAATGCGAAATTACAAAGAGGGCACAGCAACTTGCCGAATGATGCAGGCTGCTATGCTCCCTCTCATGGATGATATATAAATTTGTGATGATTCACACAAAAAATAACCCGAGGTTACTGCTTCTTGGCATCGATGGCGGCGCGGATGTCGGCAAAAATGCCATCTACAGTGCCCGAGCCATGAATAGCGGCATACAGTCCCTCAGCCACATAGAAGTCGCGCAAGGGCGACGTCTGGCTGTGATACACCTCAAGGCGCTTCTTGATGGTTTCGAGATTGTCGTCGCTACGGCCTGAATCTTTGCCGCGCTTGATGAGGCGGTCGATAAGCTCCTGCTCCGGCACCTCAAGACCTATCACAATATCCACCTGTGCACCACGCTCGGCAAGCATCGTCTTCAGAGCCTTTGCCTGCTCGATGGTACGGGGAAATCCATCAAATATCACACCGTTGCGAGTGGCATCGGCGTTCTTGTCGAGCACATCGGCAAGAATATTTATCATCAAGTCGTCGGGAATCAGCTTTCCGTCGCTGATAAAGCCGTCGGCGATTTTGCCCAGCTCAGTGCCGCGCTTGATGTGATCGCGAAGCACATCTCCTGTCGAGATGTGGTATAACCCATAGTTTTGAATAAGGTTCTCACTTTGAGTGCCTTTTCCGGAGCCGGGGGCTCCAAAAATTACCAAATTAAACATAGCAGTTTATTTCTTTTTCCTTCAATAAAAGTGTGTGCCCGGCAGCTACCCGGCACCATATTTAGTCTCTTTTTTACCTTCAACCTTCATTCACACCCTCGTGCCTCAATGGCGCAGCGCAAGCCTCACAAGCCAATCACGCTTGCGATTGCAGCGCAGCCGGTGCCGCTATCTTCTCATCAGGCGTTCTCGGCAAGAACGAAGATGTCGCTCAAGTCGCGCGCAAGCCCGTCGAGATCGAGTCCGTAGCCTATGATAAACTTCGAGGGAATCTCAAATCCCACATAGTCGGGTTTCGCCTTGGTGATCAGCGAGTGGGGCTTAAAGAGCAGAGTGGCAAACTTTATGCAAGCCGGATTGTGCTTCTGCAATGCCGCAATCATCTTCTCGGCTGTCACGCCGGTATCTACGATATCCTCTATCACCACCACATTGCGCCCGGTGATATCCTCGGTGAGACCTATCAGCTCACTCACCACACCGGTTGAACTGGTGCCTTCATACGACTTGTAGCGCATAAACGTAATCTCCGACTCGGGCATACGGCACGCACGAAACAGGTCGGCGGCAAAGACAAAAGCTCCATTGAGCACGCAGATAAAAAGTGGCGGCTGCTTGCCCTCAAAGTCGCGGCGTATCTCGGCAGCTACTCGCTCCACCTGCTTGGCTATCTCCTCTCGCTTCAGATATGGGACGAATGTCATCCCCTTGATTGTTACACTTTCCATAAAGTTGGATAAAATTTCCACAAAGTTAATAAACATTGCCATTTCTCGCAACACTTAACCCCAACATTCCGCAAAATTTTTCTCCCAAAACCAAAGCATTGAGTCCATATACTAAAAAGGAGGAGCAATTGCCCCTCCTTTTTTAACGTATCACAAATATCAATTCTTACTATCGCATTACTTTTGTGGTAGCATTGCCGACTTTTACGACATAAAGTCCATTACCTGGCAAAGCAACAACTTTATCGGTGCCACTATATACTCTACGACCTAACGTATCATAAATCTCCACCTTTCTTCTCTCACGAAGGTTATCAATCACAACCTCTCCTCCAACAACTCTAACAATTGGATTTTCTCCAATACCTGATGCTTTCACACCTGTGAGATGATGCTCAATGATAGCGCTGAATTTTTTCCATTCAGGAGCATTCCGATAAGCATCAACACATCCTTCTGGCACATAGAGTGTACCTTCGGTATAGGTTTGAGAACTGAATGAATCATAATCCCATTCTTGAAATACTGGAGGCACAGGATTCATTACA
>JBJFEF010000026.1:0-3154 GCA_051890435.1 Muribaculaceae bacterium | reverse complement strand
TGCCGCGTAGGCCGCAAGGTGTTCTTCAAGGCCGACGTTGCCGACAAGTCGCAGTACTTCTATGGTGATGAGCTTTGGGTGACCGACGGAACAGAGGAAGGCACAAAGCGCGTTTCGGAAATCAATCTTGAGCCGAAGTTTGCCGAAGACGGAACTACCCAGATTGGTACCATTGGCCCGTGCGTTCTCTACATGCAGAACTACTACAACAAGGGCGTTACATTCCGCGCATGGAGCATGGAGCACGGCAATGAGACTTGGTTCTCAGATGGAACCGAGGAAGGAACCTACGAGATTGCCGATGTGATGCCCGGTGCAGGCCCCAGCGGAATAGGTCATGGATGTGATCCCAGCCAATATGGTGAGATCTACAATGGCTATGTGATGAGCCGTGGCCGTGAGGAAGGCACCGGATTTGAGCTTCTGGCAATCAATCCCGAGACACGCGAATATAAGATATATGACATTTTCTCAGAGGCACCTTCGGTTGACCACAACTCATTCCCCGATGACGGTGTGGTATTCGACGGACTCTACATGTTCTGCGCAGCAACCGGATTCGATGCCAACAATCCCGACCACCACGGTGGTGAGCTGCACTGGTTTGACGGCACACAGGTGCAGATGCAGATGGATTTTGCTCCCGGCACAGGTTGCGACTGGATTAAGGAAATGCTCGTGTGTGGTGGTAGCCTCTACTGGTGGAATGAGGGTAGCCTCGACGGCACCGGAGCAACCGACACCAAGCTCATCCGCCTCGACAAGTGGGATGGCACACCCGAAATCGTGAGCAACATCGATGCAGGTGGCGACAAGGTATTCGGACTCCGCAACCTCAATGGCGAGCTTCTCTTCTCGTCGGCAGTCAACAGCCAGCTCTATTGCTGCCACTATCGCCAGCCGGGTTATGACCCGACAAAGAACCCCGACTCGAAGTATATGGTAATCGACTTTGGCGAAGGTTCGGGCAAGGTAGAAGACGTAAAGGCAGAGAAGGTTTCAGTGAGCGTATATCCTAACCCCGCTACCGAGAGCTTCAAAGTGAAGGGCGCAACAGGCGATGTGAAGGTGTATGACCTTGCAGGTCGCTTGGTACTCAGCGCAAATGCCAACTTAGGCAAGGCAATCAACGTGAAGGGACTTGCAGCAGGATACTACAAGGTGGTGGTTGCCGGACAGTCGGCCACTCTCATCGTGAAGTAAACGGAGAAGAAGCTAAGAAACTCAATAGGGGCGCACAATGGCGCAATAGCCACTGCGCCCCTCTTTTCAATTTAATCTTTGCCAAATACTCAGCCATGCAGTGACTGCGAGACAGTAGCCGGCTGCGTGATACGAAACATAAACTAACATTACACTTACGACTACACAATGAGTAACTTCAGACACTTGAGGACAGCTGCTCTGCTAATAGCCTCATTATTCTTTGTTGCCATTAATGCGCAACAGAAGATTTCAGTCGGCGGAACGATAGTGGATGCCGACAGCCAAGAGCCACTAATCGGAGTGACCGTGATAGAGAAAGGCACAGCCAATGGCGTGGCAACCGACTTCGACGGCAATTTCACCATAAAAGTAGCTTCCAAAGCCACTCTTCAGCTCTCCTACGTAGGCTACAAGCCCTTGGAGGTAAAAGTAGATGGCAAAAACAAGCTAAGCATCGCCATGACCACAGCTACCACAAGCCTCGATGAGCTGGTGGTGATAGGCTATGGTGTGCAGCGCAAAAGCGACATCACCGGATCTATTTCTTCTATTTCCGGAAAAGACGTGAACGATGTGCCGGTTGCCTCGGCTCTGCAAGCTATGCAGGGTAAGGCTTCGGGTGTCAATATCATTCAAAACTCTGGAGCACCGGGTGGTAACACCACCATCAAGATACGCGGAACCGGAACCGTCAATGACTCCGACCCGCTCTACGTTGTCGATGGCTTCATCGTCGATGGCATCGAACATATCAACCCGGGCGACATCGCCAATGTGGAAATCTTCAAGGATGCAGCATCGAGTGCCGTATATGGTGCACGCGCTGCCAATGGCGTGGTAGTTATCACCACCAAGAGCGGAGAAGCCGGAAAGACCAAAATTACCGTTGACGGCTTTGTGGGAATCGCTAATCCATGGAAGAAAATCGAGGTGATGGACGCTGCCAACTATGCGCTCATGACCGACTATATGGGCGGAATCGGCAACTACTCGGCTGACGGCAGACTTTACTATAACAAGGATGCCGACGGCAACTATGTGTATAACGAGACCAAGTATCACGCCATCGACACCATTCGCCGCAACTCTCCGGGCAACTGGTGGGACGCTATCACTCGCACCGGCGTGAAGCAGCAATATAATGTGGCTGTATCGGGCGGTAACGAAAAGACCAAATTCATGGTGAGCGGCAGCTACTATGATGAGAAAGGAATCATCGACAAGTCGAGCTACAAGCGCTTCAACACACGCTTGAATGTGAGCCAGCAACTTTCGTCGTGGCTCGACATGACAGCTAACATCGCGTATGCCAACGAGCGCGACCAGCGCGTGCCACAAGGTTCGGGCAGCGTTCTGAAACGAGCACTCTACCAAAACCCGATGGTGATGACCTACGACAGCCGCGGATACTGGCGTGAAAATCACCCGCTTGCAATGATCGACCGCTATCACGACAGCAACGACGTACACCGCTTCGACATGAACTTGAATCTCAATGCGAAGATTTGGAAATATTTTGTGTATCAGTTTAAGGCTTCGTTCTACACCAAGCCAACTACCAACAACCAATTTAGCGAAGTGGCAAATCTTGAGGAGAACTTCGCAATGACCGACCTCACCACAGTGTTCAAGCGCAAGAATCACACCAATAAGTGGGAGATCAACAACCTCTTGACATTCAACTGGAAAAACGACTTCAACAATATCACAGTGCTTGCCGGACAGACTGCCGAGGGCTATCGCTACAGCTATCAGGAATCGACCAAGAAAGGAACACCGAGCAACGATGAGGACCAGTGGTATCTCTCAAGCGGCTACACCGGCGACAAGACCTACGGACTCGACTCCCGCTGGACTGCAGTGGGCTTCATAGGCCGCGTGAACTATAACGTGCTCGACCGCTACCTGCTCCAAGCCAATGTGCGTATCGACGGTTCGTCGAAATTCT
>JBJFEF010000025.1:9504-11757 GCA_051890435.1 Muribaculaceae bacterium | reverse complement strand
TAGTTTTCTCACCAAGTAGTATCTTATATCGCAGAAAATAGCTAACTTTACAAAAAAATATTTTTTATCTGGCTTTATCTATGAAAATTGGAATTATTGTGGCTATGAGCAAAGAATTGGCTCTGCTTATGCCCCTATTGGAAAATAAGAATATTACCCGCATCGATGGCTACGAATTTTTCACCGGGCACATCGGCAAGCATGATGTGGTCGCTATGGAATGTGGCATTGGCAAAGTGAACGCTGCTATGGGCACCTACACTCTCCTTTCTCACTTTCCCCTCGACTTGGTGCTCAGCACCGGTGTGGCTGGCGGCGCCGACCCTGAAGTGAATGTTATGGACGTAGTCGTTGCCGACCGCATTGCTTATCACGACGTTTGGTGCGGTCCTGAGACAATCCCGGGACAGGCCGCAGGTATGCCCGAGTTCTTCACCTCGTGCAACCGGCTCTCTCTCCTTCTGCCTCCATCCGACGGCGTTAAGCACGGTCTCCTTTGCTCCGGCGACATGTTTATCGACAGCATTGAGCAAGTCAACGAAATCAAGCGCAAGTTCCCCGACGCTCTTGCCGTAGATATGGAATCGGCCGCCATCGCTCATGTGTGCTGCAAAAAAGGCGTTGATTTCTTCTGCATGCGTATCATCAGCGACTCTCCCGGTGCCGGTCACAACAATGCCGTGCAGTACGACAACTTCTGGGCCGACGCTCCAAAGCACACTTTCGCTCTCGTAAAGCAACTTCTTCTCGCAATCTAACAATTTATTCTCATCATGGAAAAAATCGCAAGTTTCACTATAAATCACATCAAGCTCCTTCGTGGCATCTATGTGTCACGCAAAGACGCTCTGCCTAATGGCGACATCGTAACCACTTTCGACATTCGCATGAAAGAGCCCAACCGCGAGCCTGCAGTGGGACAAGCTGCCCTTCACACCATCGAGCACCTTGCCGCCACTTTCCTCCGCAACCACCCCACCTGGAAACACCGTGTAATCTACTGGGGACCCATGGGTTGCTGCACAGGCAACTACCTCCTCTTGCAAGGCGACCTGTCTTCTTCCGACATCGTGCCTCTCATGCAAGAAACATTCCGCTTCATAGCCGAGTATGAAGGCGAAATACCGGGCGCCAACGCCCACGACTGCGGAAACTATATGCTCAACAATCTGCCTATGGCAAAGTGGGAAGCACGCAAATTCCGCATCGAGGTACTCAACGCCATCACCCCAGCCAACCTCTCCTACCCCGCTGAGTAAATTCATTTTGCAAAATTGTGTGAAACATCTCCAAAAACAACAATTTCACTTCTTTTTCTTGCAAAAATGTAGTATCTTCGCAATAACAACAAAAAATAGCATAAGTTATGATTGTCAGCATTGCTAACCCCATTTACGACTCCGTTTTTAAATATCTAATGGAGGACGAACGTGTTGCTAAGACCATATTGTCGGCTCTACTTAAGCGCGAAGTTGCCGAGGTGGAAGTTCGCAAGCATGAATACACCAATGGCAGTCGCGATAAAATCTCTATGTTCCGCATCGACTTCGGTGCCAAAGTACGTCAAAAAGATGGCAGCTTGAAACTCATTCTGATTGAGCTTCAAAAAACTTGGTTAGAAACCGAGACTCTTCGCTTCCGCCAATATCTTGGTACTCAATATGCCAACCCCGACAACATTTTGAAAGACAATAATCCCTATGGATTCGGAATACCAATGATTACTGTCTATCTTCTCGGGCATCGCGTAGGTAATATTGATGAACCGGTTCTTTACGTCCAGCACGAAGCCTACGACTACGACAACGCACCTGTAACAAAAGGCATCCCCGACCCATTTGTCGAGAGCCTTGTGCACGACAGCATCATCGTTCAGATTCCTTTGCTACATGGTCGGGTCAATAACCGTCTTGTTGAGGTTTTAAGTGTTTTCGACCAATCCAACAAAGACCGACACAACCGTCAAGTACTCAAAATCGACGACGATGTATATGGCGATGACCTCGAGATGAAGCATATCATTCATCGCCTCCTCTCTGCTGCTTCCGATGCCAAACTGCGTCAGGATATGAATGTTGAAGATGAATATTTCTCTGCAATTGAAAATCGCGACACTGCAATCATGATGCGCGACCAAAAGATTGCCGAACAAGATGCCCAGCTTGAGCAGCAAAGCAATCAGCTCCAGCAGCAAAGCAATCAGCTCCAGCAACAAAGCAATCAGCTCCAGCAACAAAGCAATCAGCTCCAGCA
>JBJFEF010000025.1:0-9404 GCA_051890435.1 Muribaculaceae bacterium | reverse complement strand
GCAGCAAAGCGATCAGCTCCAGCAGCAACATGCCTCGCTACTCGCATCAGCTCGCTTGCTGAAATCTACTGGAGTCGATTTTGATCAAATAGCTGCAATCACAGGTCTCGACAAGTCTGTAATTGCCGATTTGTAGTCCAAACTTCCAATCTTGAATCTGCCGCTCATTTTGGCACACTTTTTGTTAAGTTTTTATATTGAATTAATATAAAACTTTTTGATAATTATGATTTGGATTATTTTTATAGGAATTGCCGTAGTTAGCTACATAGTTCAAGCTAACTTGAAAAACAAGTTCAACCGCTACTCCCGCGAGCCCCTTGCCACCAATATGACAGGTAGAGATGTAGCCTTGAAGATGTTGCACGACAATGGCATCTTCGATGTGCAGGTCACAAGCACTCCCGGTCAGCTCACCGACCACTACAACCCGGCCAACAAGACCGTGAACCTCAGCGAAGGTGTGTTCAACTCTTGCAGTGTGGCTGCAGCTGCCGTGGCTGCTCATGAGTGCGGACACGCCGTGCAGCACGCCACTGCCTATTCAATGCTTAAGATGCGCTCTAATCTGGTTCCCATCGTCAACTTCTCATCGCAGATTATGTCGTGGGTACTCCTCGCAGGAATTTTGATGGTGCAGACCATGCCGCAAATTCTCCTTATCGGCATAGTCCTCTTTGCCACCACCACTCTCTTCAGCTTCATCACTCTCCCGGTCGAAATCGACGCCAGCCGTCGCGCACTCCGGTGGCTCAACAACTCAGGCATCACCTATGGCTCCACACACAGCCACGCTCAAGACGCCCTACGCTCTGCTGCCTACACCTATGTGGTTGCAGCCCTCGGCTCGCTCGCCACACTCATCTACTATGTGATGATTTTCCTCGGCAGCCGTCGCAACTAAACTTTTTTAGGCATTTTTATCTACACAATAGCAAAAAAATGCGTAATTTTGCAATCAAAAAATTACGCATTTTTAGTTTTTAATTACCACACTACAATGGCACAGAAACCCAGCATACCTAAGGGCACCCGCGATTTCTCTCCTGAAGAAATGGCGAAGCGAAACTATATTTTCAACACCATCAAGGACGTTTTCCTCCTCTATGGTTTCCAGCAAATCGAAACTCCTTCGCTCGAAAACCTTTCCACTCTCATGGGAAAATATGGCGAAGAAGGCGACAAGCTCCTATTCAAAGTTCTCAATAGCGGAGATTTCCTCGCTAAAGCCACCGATGAGCAGCTCGCTCAGCGCGACTGTCTCCACCTCACATCTCGCATTTGCGAGAAAGGCTTGCGCTACGACCTCACCGTACCTTTTGCACGCTATGTAGTGCAGCACCGCAATGAGCTTCAATTCCCATTCAAGCGCTATCAGATTCAGCCCGTTTGGCGTGCCGACCGTCCACAGAAAGGTCGCTACCGCGAGTTCTATCAGTGCGATGCCGACGTCGTTGGCAGCGACTCTCTGCTCAATGAGGTTGAGCTTATCACTCTCATCGACGAAGTCTTCAGCCGTTTTGGCATTCGCATCGTCATCAAGCTCAACAACCGCAAAATCCTTAGCGGTATCGCTGAGGTTATCGGTGCACCCGACAAAATCGTTGATATTACTGTTGCAATCGATAAAATCGACAAAATTGGCATCGACAACGTCAATGCCGAGCTCGCCGAGAAAGGCCTATCCCAAGAAGCTATCCAAACTCTGCAACCACTCCTCACCCTTTCGGGCACCAACGAGGAAAAAATCCTTTCTCTCGAATCACTTCTCGCCGGCTCCGAAATTGGCAAGCTGGGCATCGAAGAGCTCCGGTTTGTTCTCAACAATGTGCAGAGCATAGGTCTCAAATCCACCCTCGAGCTCGATGTGTCGCTTGCTCGTGGACTCAACTACTACACTGGCTCTATCCTCGAAGTTAAAGCTTGTGATGTTGCCATCGGAAGCATCACCGGTGGCGGACGTTACGACAACCTCACCGGCGTCTTCGGAATGGATGGCGTTTCGGGCGTGGGCATCAGCTTCGGTGCCGACCGCATTTTCGATGTCCTTAACGCCCTCAACCTCTATCCCGAGGGAACCTGCGCTTCCACCAAGGTTATGTTCACCAACTTTGGCTCTGCCGAAGCCGACGCTTCAATGAAGCACATCATGGCACTGCGCCGCGCGGGAGTATCTGCCGAAATCTATCCCGACAATGCCAAGATGAAGAAGCAAATGAGTTATGCCGACAGCAAGCACATCCCGTTCGTCGCAATTGTGGGCGAAACAGAACTTGCCGAGGGCAAAATTATGCTCAAAAATATGGTCGATGGCTCTCAAGAGAAACTTTCAATCGACGACGTAATCAACCGCTTGAAATGAAAGAGCTTCACCTGCGCAAATTCTTAAAGACATGGATGCTGCCCATCTCAATGATGGGCGGCATTGTTTTTCACGATTGGATAGGCTACCTTGAGTTTCTCACACCCTATCTCATCTTCCTCATGCTCACCATCACCTACACCCGCGTGAAGCCAAGCGAATTCCGCATCACCAGCTTTCAGTGGAACCTACTGCTCGTGCAGATGCTCGGATGCTGGATTATCTATTGCGCTCTGCTACCTTTCAGCGAACCTCTTGCAACCGCCGCATTCCTCTGCATCTTCATGCCAACAGCCACTGCAGCTCCCGTAGTCACCGGTATGTTGGGCGGCAGCGTCAGCAAACTTGCAACCTACTCCCTGCTCAGCAATCTCACCGTGGCAGTCACAGCTCCTGCTTTCCTCTCCATAGTCAACGATTCAGGTCGCGACATCCCCTTCAGCGATTCTTTCACCACCATTTGTGCACAGGTCATTCCACTGCTCATCCTGCCTCTTGTCGTAGCTATGCTGTTGCGCTACTCCGCACCGCGTGTGCATCGCGCCATCGCCGAGCACCAGTCCATTTCATTCTGGCTCTGGGCTGTAGCCCTCTTCATCGTCATGGGGCGTGCTGTAAGCTTCATGATTAAGCAGCCCCTCAGCGAGCTGCCGCTAATGCTCGCCATGGCTGCCGCTTCCCTTGTGGTGTGCTGTCTCCAGTTCTTCATTGGGCGCAAAGTGGGTGCACGCCTCGGCGACCGAATATCTGGTGCACAAGGTCTCGGTCAGAAAAACACCATCCTCGGCATATGGATGGCTCTCACCTATCTCCACCCACTCGTGTCAATAGGCCCCGCCGCCTATATCGTGTGGCAAAACATCATCAACAGCACCCAGCTCTACCTCCACTCCCGAGCTCGGTGATTTCCTCCGGCAGGTGTTGACGGCATTGTGGCTGACGCTGTGGCAGTGCGCGAAGTTTTTCCGCGGAAGGGGGCACACGCTTGAGAGGTGGATGTAGGGGCAAAAGCCATTACAGTACCGTCTCGTTCAGTTTTACACAAAAAAACACATAAATTATACCTATTCACACATAATCACAATCACTAAATCGTAACTTTGCCATTGAACAAAATTCCGTTCCTTCTGTACGCAATTATTTTTTACGAAATATCATTATTTACTTCAACCAAAACTTAAAAACAAATTTTTATCATGAGAAAGTATTTACTGGCTTGTGCAGCTTTGATGCTTGCCGGCTCGCAATGGGCTTCGGCTATCGAGTCGCCTTATGAAGGCAGCGATGTTGGTGCTGATGATTTCAATGGCGGCACTTTCTATCTCTACAACGTGGAGTCGGGAAAATGGCTCCAAGAGAACAACCGCCACCAGGGTATCTGGGTGGCTCACGCCGAAACTGGCGATGTAGGTCTCGACTTCAATGTCATAGTGCAGGGTGAAGCTCTACACTTCCAGCTCGACCCTAAATTCGGCAACAACCACAGCCTGCTCGCCGCTTCACTTATGTGCGACTGGGGCGAACCGGCTTCGATTTGGGTAGCAACGCCTGTTGAAGGTGCGGGAGCAAATGTCTATACTCTCACCTGCACCGAGGGTGAAAACACCTACACTCTTGGTATCGACGACAACGGATATCTCACCAATCTCGCCACAGCTGCTACTGAGTGGCAATTCGTTTCTCCGGCAGAGCGTCTCGACGTTCTCAAGGCTAATGCCAGTGCCGAGAATCCTCTTGATGCCACATGGCTCGTTCCCGCAGCTACTTTCAACGGCGCTGCCAATGAGCGCATGAATTCCTGGATCAAGTCGCGCAACACAAGCTGTGGACTCGGTGGCGAGGGCAACGAGTGCAACTACAACCACGTGTTTGAGGCTTGGCAGCTCGGCGACTTCTCTATCCAGCAGACTGTAGATGTTCCCGATGGCAACTACCGCATCACAGCAAGCGGCTTCTACAGCCCTTGCGATGCCGCTGGACTTGGTTCACAAGGAGCCGACCGCTATGTGGAATATGAGGCAGGTACGCTTGCCAACTGCGCCACATTCTTTGCCGGCGACCAGGAGGTTGAAATTCCGTCGATTTTCTCAAGCGCACAATCTGAGCGCATCGATGGTATGTTCACCCGCGACCTTGGTGTAGGTCTGTATGTTCCCGAGCACATCTGGCAGATGAGCAACGCCATCATGAATGGTCACTACCGCTTCCCCGAGCCTCTTAATGTGGCTGTAACAGGCGGTAAGCTCAATATCGGTGCTATGGTTACCGGTGCTCCCGGCGGAGCATGGTTTGGTATCGACCAGATTTCAATAGAATATCTTGGCAACAACATCGACATCAACGTATATAAGGAGCAACTCGCAAAGGCTATTGCCGACGCAAAAGCCATTCTTGCCGATACAGATATGACCGACGTGCTGCGTGCTACTCTCGAAGATGCTGTGACTGCTGCTGAGGCCGTTTACAACAACGAATCTGCTTCTCAAGAAGAAATTGCAGCCGCTATCGCACAGCTCGCTGAGCCCACTGTCGTAATCCTTCAGCTCGAGGATGCTGTTAAAAATCTCCGTGCCACATTCTCTCTTGCTGAGGCTGAGGGCGTAACCGAAGAAGTAGTTGCCGGTGGAATGACAGTGATGGATCTCGCTAAACTGGCTCTGCAATATGCTACCAATAGCGACGACCTCAACAATGCCCTCAATGCACTGCGCGTGGCACGCCGCATCAAAGCCTCTGAAAAGAGCGAAATGATCTACGAAAAAGCGGTTGCCGAAGTGGGCGACTTCTATCTCTACAACGTAGGTCAGAAGCGCTGGTTCTGCGGTGGTAACTCTTGGGGCGCTCACGCTTCTTTAGGCTTCCCGGGCATTGAAATCACCCTTGAGGAGAACAATGGAGCATTCTCTATCCGCACTCACCTCAATAATGGCGTTCAAGATGGTGTTACTCCATTGGAATACCTCAACTGGTCGGGATACTGCGACACTCCTTGGCTCAACGACACATGGGCTTTCACCGAAACTCAGGATGGTAGTGGCATCTACCTCATCAGCAAGACTCTCGAAAGCGAATCCGACCAACTTCTCGGATATGAGAACGGCTCATACAACAACGTAATCACTACCGATACCGACAAGGAGAACCCCAACAACCAGTGGATTCTTGTGAAGAAGAGCAGCCGTCTGGCACTCCTCGATGGCGCATCGGCTGAAAATCCCGTTGATGCAACTATCAATATCGTTATGCCTGGCTTCTCTCAGCGCGAAGGCGTCACCGAAACCGGTGAAGACAAATGGGAGAGCATCTGGCAACACGTGTATGGCGGCATCTGGGGACGTGGCGGCGATCACGGCGACTTCGTCTTTGAAAGCTGGAACGACCCCGAAACCCAACTCGGTCAGTCTATCTCAGGCTTGAAGCCCGGCTTCTACACTTTGAGCGTACAAGGCTACTATCGCGACCGCGAGCCTAATGCATTTGCCGACAACGTTGCAGCAGGCAATGAGCCAAATCTTTACTCTTTTGCATTTGCAGCCGACTTCGACAATGATATTGAGGTAGCAGCAGCTATCCCGTCGCTTGCCGAAGCTGCCAACGGAGTTCCCGGCATTGGTCTTAACACCTCTATCGGCAGAATCCCCGACTCATGCGACGAAGCTGTGCAATTCTTCCAGACCGGCTATCTGTGGGTAACCACCGAACCGTTTGAAGTGAAAGAAGGCGCCAACATCATGATCGGTATGATCAAGTATCCGAGCGAGGGCATACTTCCCACCGACTGGACTGTAGTTGATAACTTCCGCCTCACTTATTATGGTACTACCGACCCGAGTGGCGTAGAAGAAACCGTAACTAAGCCTGTTCGCAAGGGCGACGGCAAAATCTACAACATCATGGGTGTTGAGGTTAAGGATATGGAGCAGCATGGCTTCTATATCGTCGATGGACAAAAGATTCTCAAGTAATCCTAAATCAATAGAGGCATAGGCAACACTGTGCCTCTATTTCCTACACGACTAATCAACCTACATTTTCAAAGGGTGCCGCCTGTTTCGCAGGCCCTACTGCAGGCTGCGCGACACCCTTTTTCAATTTATCAATCCTATATTCTGCTATATGGTGTTCTATTGCTTCGCCATACCGACTATTTGATAATTCCACCATTTTCATAAACAACTAAAAAACCGATCATATCACTATGATTATCAACTTATCACAACTCTTCGCGAATCCTGCACGCCTTGCTGCGCAACGACTTCTGCCGGCGATATGCTGTGTGGCTTGCTTCATGGCAATCTCTTGTAGCGATGACGACAAAGCCAAAGGCGGTGCCTACGACCCTTCGCGCAAGGTTGAACTCACCGATTTCTATCCCGATTCGGGGTTTTATCAGCAGAAAGTGCTCCTTTATGGCTCCAATTTCGGCTCCGACCCCAAAGCTATTAAAGTGTATTTCAATGCCAAGCAAGCTCCCGTAATTGGAGCTGCCGGCAACATCATATACGTCAACGCTCCTCGCCTCCCGGGCGATGAGTGCGTGATTTCAGTGGTTGTAGGCAACGATTCGGTTGCTTATCCCCACACTTTCCGCTATTTCAAAACCACTACCGTCACCACACTTTGCGGAAACGGCCTCGTGAACGACCCGATTGAGGGCGGCACGCTATCATCGGCAGTGCTCTGCCCACGCTATGTGTGTGTCGATAAAGACGATAATGTGTTTGTGTCGTGCTGGTCGCACATCCACGACGACCCACACCTCTACAACGGATCATTCGGAATCTGCCGCATCAACGAAGCTGAAAATCTTGTGGATGTAGTCTTCAAGAGCAACGATGTCGGTCAGGAATTTAATGCTCCATGCGCCAATCCCGTGTCGGGAGTGGTCACGCTGCCAAGCGAGCGCACTCCGGGTTCCTACCTCAGCCTCGACCCCAAAGAGTTTTGGGCACCTCGCTACAAAGATGTGATTTGGCCCGGCGACTATGGCGTTCCCGAAAAAGGCTGGAAGCACTGCCTCGTGGTTAATCCCAGCGACGGCTGCATCTACACCCGCTACTACTATGGCCATGTCATCAAAATCGACCCTGCTACCGGTGAAGTCACGCCCATCTGCAAGACCTCGGCAGGTGACAGCTACGGCCTCACTTTTAATCCCAAATTCCCTAATCGCTTATTCCTCTCCATCTGGCAAGATGCCGGTAGCTTCTCTCACAGCATCTGCTACATCGACGTAAACGACCCGCAGCCCAAAATGGTGCGCCTCTCAAATGTCAACACCTCGGGCGGTCACCGCGACGGACGCCTTGAGAACGCCCAGTTCAGAAACCCAAGCCAGATTTTCTGCGATGCCGACGGTAACATTTTTGTTGCCGACTGCGGCAATCACTGCATCCGCCGTATCACGCCCGAAGGCATGGTTGAAACTGTCCTCGGCATCCCCGGTGTTTCGGGTTGGCGCGATGGCGGAAAAGACGATGCCCTCTTCAATGGACCCACCGGCATAGGCATCAGCAACGACGGCTCTGTGTATGTTGCCGACTGGGGCAATGGCCGTGTTAGGAAAATGACTATCAACTAATCTCCCCTGTTTTTGTGTATGAAACGCCAAATAATCTCTATCATATTATGCCTGATGGCAATCTGCGCCATCAATGCCCAGTCGAAGAAACAATCACTCTTCGAGGTTGCCGGAACAGTGTCAGATGCCAATGAAACGATGGTGGGCGTGGCAGTAACCATTATCGACAAGCCTACTGTGGGCACTGTCACCGACATCGACGGACACTTCTCGATCAAAGCCGAAAAAGGCGATAAAATTCTTTTCTCTTTTGTGGGCTACAAAAAGTACACCTATGTTGCTACCGAGAGCGTTACCGACCTGAAAATCTCTCTCCAATCTGATAATGAAATTGATGAGGTAGTTGTTACCGCTCTCGGTAAGCAACGAAAAATCTCCCAGATTGCAGCCGTAACTTCGGTGAACGTCAGCGACCTTCAGCGTCCAACCACCTCGGTTGCCAATCTTATGGGCGGACGTGTTGCCGGTGTAATATCATCGATGGGTTCGGGTGAGCCCGGAAAAAACATTTCCGACTTCTGGATTCGCGGTATCGGCACCTTTGGCGCAAACGCCTCAGCTCTTGTTCTTATCGACGGACTCGAAGGAAACATCAACGACCTCGACCCCGCCGACATCGAGAGCTTCTCTATCCTCAAAGACGCCTCGGCAACTGCCGTATATGGTGTGCGTGGTGCCAACGGTGTTGTTCTCATCACCACTAAGCGTGGAACCACCGACCGAATACAAATCACCGGTCGTGCTTCGGTCACTATCAATCACCTCTCCCGATTGCCTGAGTATGCCGATGCCTACAATTATGCACTGCTTGCCAATGAGGCTCGTGCCATGCGCAACGAAACGCCGCTCTACGACAACGTCGCCCTCGATATTATCAAATATAATCTCGACCCCGACATCTATCCCAATGTGTGCTGGCAAGACGAAATCATCAAGCGCAACTCGCTATCACAAAACTACTATGTGAGCGCCCGTGGCGGCTCTAATGTGGCAAAATACTTCATCAGCCTTGGTGCCAACGTGGAAGATGCAGCCTACAAGGTGGATAAGGACAGCCCTTACGCCTCTAATGTGGGCTACAACCGCTACACCTATCGCACCAACCTCGACTTGCGCCTCACGCCTACCACCACCGTGTATTTCGGCAGCGACGGTACTCTCACTTCCAACAACACTCCGGGCGTTGTAAATACCGATTACATCTGGCAGGCGCAATCTGAAATCAACCCTCTGCGCCTTCCCACCATGTACAGCAACGGCCAGTATCCTGCCGTTGGTGCTGATGCCGGCACTTCGCCCTATGTGATGATTAACCGCATGGGACGCCGCTCCACCACAAAATACGAGGGCAAAGCCACTCTCGCAATCGACCAAGACCTCAGTTTCATCACCAAGGGCTTGAAAATTCGTGCTCAAGGTGCTTTCGACATCTCATCGGAGTATAACGAAGCGCGTCTCATT
>JBJFEF010000024.1:0-3159 GCA_051890435.1 Muribaculaceae bacterium | reverse complement strand
TCCACGGCGCACAGGAGAACGACTTCCTCTACCTGCTCGGCCTGGCTCACGACGCACTCGGCAACACCGCCGCAGCCCGCGACTGCTACGAGCGCGCCACCCTCGGACCTCAGGAGCCAGCAGCAGCAATGTACTACAACGACGCCAAGCCCGACAAGATATTCTACCAAGGCATGGCACTGCTCCGCTTGGGCAGAACCGCCGAGGCCAACGGACGCTTCCACAAGCTCATCAACTACGGCAAGAACCACATATTCGAAAAAGTGCAGATGGACTATTTCGCCGTCTCGCTGCCCGACCTTCTCATCTGGGAAGACTCCTTGGACGCGAAAAACCGCATCCACTGCCTCTACATGCTCGCCCTCGGCCACTACGGCTTGGGCAACAAGGCGAAGTCGGAGGAATATCTCGCGGAAGCCGAAAAGCTCGACATCAACCACATCGGAATAATGCAATTCAAATCAATGACAGAGAAACTATGAGACGTGCAATTTCAATCCTGTTTTGTATCTGCCTCTGCGCCATGGCACGGAGCGCGGAACACATCGACCTCAGCGGACAGTGGAGATTCCAAACCGACTCGCTCGGCGTAGGCGAGAGCGAGGCATGGTTCGGGAAGAGACTCAACGACTGCATTATGCTGCCCGGCACCACCGACGAGGCACGCAAGGGAACGCCCAACACACTGCGACCCGAACTCACCAAGCCGCAGCTTCTCCGTCTCACCCGCCGATACTCCTATGTAGGGAAGGCGTGGTATCAGCGCGATTTCAACGTCAGCAGTTCCATGGCGGGCAAACCGCTGCTGCTGACGCTTGAGAGAGTGATGTGGACAAGCCGCGTATGGATTGACGGCAAGCCCGTTGACGGCAAGCAGGAAAGCCTCGTAGCGCCCCACCGCTTCACCCTGCCCGCCTTGGGCAAAGGCACCCACACCATCACGCTCTGCATCGACAACTCCAAGCAGTATGACATCACCGTGAACGACCTCGCACACTCTTACACCAACGACACGCAGGTGATGTGGAACGGAGTGCTGGGCAAGATGCAGCTTTCTGCCATCGACAAGCATGCGATAGGCAGAGTTGACGTCTATCCCGATGTTGACACACACTGCGCAAAAGTGGTGGTGGCAACGAAGGCAAGGCAACTGCAGTTTGCCATCGACGGCAACAGGGTGACACCCAAAAGGCTCAACGATTCAACCTACATCGTGGACATGGGCGACGACGTGAAGCTCTGGAGCGAGTTCTCGCCAAGGCTCTACAAGCTGGAGGTGACGAGCAAGACCGACTCGAAGACCGTCAGCTTCGGAATGAGGAAACTCGACAACTCCAACCGCCACATCTCCGTCAACGGCAAACGCATTTGGCTGCGCGGCACTCTCGACTGCTGCATATTCCCCCTCACGGGCACGCCGCCCATGACCGAGGAAGGCTGGGAAAAGGAGTTCAACACCGCAAGACGCTGGGGACTCAACCATCTGCGCTTCCACTCCTGGTGCCCGCCGGAAGCAGCCTTCCGGGTTGCCGACCGCATGGGCTTCTACCTGCAGGTGGAGCTGCCGCTATGGTCGCTCACCGTAAACAAGGACGAGAAGACACCCGCCTTCCTCTACCGCGAATATGAGTCGATAGTGGAACACTACGGAAACCATCCCTCCTTCTGCTTCCTCAGCTGCGGCAACGAGCTGCAACCCGACTTCGATTTCCTCAACAACATGGTGAGACACATGAAACAACGCGACACGCGACATCTCTATACCACCACGTCGTTCACCTTCGAGAAAGGACACGGCGGACACCAGGAGCCCGAAGACCAGTTCTTCGTATCGCAATGGACCGACAACGGATGGGTGCGCGGACAAGGCGTATTCGACAGCGAGAGCCCACGGTTCGACAAGGACTTCAGCGAAGCAACCTCCTGCCTTAACGTACCGCTCGTGACGCACGAAGTAGGGCAATATGCCGTTTATCCGAACATGAACGAGATACCAAAATACACCGGCACTCTCGATCCGCTCAACCTGAAGGCTATCAGCAACGACCTCGGCGCAAAGGGACTGCTCCACCGTGCCGACGACTACCTGAAAGCCTCAGGAAACCTTGCCGCCATACTCTACAAAGAGGAATTTGAGAGGGCGCTGAAAACCAAGGGCAACAGCGGAATACAACTCCTGGGACTTCAGGACTTTTCGGGACAGGGAACAGCCCTCATAGGACTCGTAGATGCCTTCTGGGACTCAAAGCAACTGGTTGACGAGGCATGGTTCAGGCAGTTTGCAGCACCAGTGGTGCCATTGGCACGCTTCGCCAAGGCAAACTACCGAGCCGACGAGACCTTCACGGCAAATGTGGAGATAGCTAACTACGGGGCAGGCGACATACGCTCGCACAACATCACATGGCGACTGCATACCGACGACGGCTTGACCATAGCGCAAGGAAAATGGGCGGTGGAAAACCTGCCACAAGGAGAAAACACCACGACGGGCAACATTGCGGCAGAACTCTCCGCCGTGGAAAAGGCAACAAGGGCGACGCTTGAGATAAACATTGATGGCACGCCATGGCACAACTCGTGGAACATCTGGATATTCCCCGACATAGCCGAACTGCCCACCACGGACATAGTTTTGACAGCCGACGCCGCCGAGGCAATGAAAGCCTTGGCTGAAGGCAAGAAGGTGCTGCTCTCGCCAATGACAGAAAACATAAAAGGCATAGAAGGAAAGTTCGTGCCCGTGTTCTGGAGCCCCGTACATTTCCCCGACCAGGCAGGCACCATGGGACTGCTCTGCAACCCACGGCATCCGGCCCTCGCCATGTTCCCGACCGACATGCACAGCGACTGGCAGTGGTGGACACTGGCAAAGCGGCAGAAAGTGATGGTAATAGATTCCCTTCCGGGACTCTCGCCCATTGTGGAATCGGTTGACAACTTCACAAACAACCGGCGTCTCGCCTCCGTGGTGGAAACCTGCGTGGGGGAAGGGAAACTGATTTTCAGCTCCATCGACCTGCTGAGCGACTCTTCCGACCCCGCCGTGCGCCAACTGCTCTACAGCCTTCTCGCCTACATGCAGTCGGACAGCTTCTCGCCCAAGGGACACACCGAAAGCCTTTCCCAACTAACAGATTAAAAGACAATAAAAATGAA
>JBJFEF010000023.1:0-3160 GCA_051890435.1 Muribaculaceae bacterium | reverse complement strand
TGTCAGGAGTCTCAATAGTACGTCCGTCCCAAACCATATAGTCATTATCCGGGGCGTTGAAGATTTGGTCGATTGTAACATTGAATGTGGTGGTGCTGGTGAGGAGGTTACCGTAGATGTTGGTGCGGTAGTTGCGCTGAACTGGCACGTTGCTCACAGCAAGCACGCGAGTGTCGTTGTTGTCGGCAGCGTCATAGGCAGTAAGCTCACACTCCACAGCATCGCGAGTGTCATCAACAAGCAAGTAGTTCATTGCAAGATAATCATAGGCAGTGCCATTGATTGTCATAGTCTCGGTGGGGCGAGCAGCTTTCGCAAAAGTCACCTCCACAGCATCGCCGGTAGCGGTTCCATCAACTAAGCTGAGAGTCGGCTTCAAGTTCTTCACCTTCACCGAAGTGGTTGTAGCCTCGACACCTCCGTTCTTGGCAGCCTCATAGTCGGCAGTGACAAAGTTGAGCTGGGCAAACGGGCGCTTGAGCGTGATGTCCTTTTCCATCGGACCAGTAACGGTGAGCCCATTCTCAATGTGGAAAAAAGCATCGCGGTTCTCAGCATTGGCAACAGTGTTGCCATAGTTCATCGCAACGGTGCGGCCGTCGGGAGTAAAAGTGTAGGGAGCACCGTCGGCTTGTGCCCAGAACACGATGTCGTAGGTCTTGCCCGTAACGAGCTGAAGAGTGACAGTAGCTTTGAGATTGTTCATGTCGGCAATCGACTGTGCACCATTAGCCACTGCAAGAGGATCGGTCTGGTTAGCCTCATAGGCTGCCACATAGAGTTTTGTAGCAGTGGTTCCATCGCCAATAGCACGCGACTGTAGGCCGCCGGGGAGCTGCACGGTGAAAGTGACGTTGCCGTCACCCGTGGGCTCGTCGAGCTTCTCGCTTGAGCAAGAGGCTGCAAAGAGCATCAGTGATGCTGCGAAAATCGAAAAAATCTTTTTCATACCCTTTAGTTTTTTAAATTATTAATGATGTTAATTAGTTATTATGTATTATTTCGTCAGAAATGTCGGTGTTTTATTTCGATGTTGAACTCTCCGTCGAAGTCGGGGTCGATTCCCACGCCGCTATTGGCTGTCTGGGTGAGGAATTTGCCTCGCACTATGGTGTGATAGTTGCGCTTGGTGGGCACTTTTATGGCATCGCTCGTCACCATGAGGTGTCCTTGCGTGTCATACACGCACACTATTATCGACACGAACGACTCCACTCCGTTAACCATCACATAGTCGAAGCCAAGTGAGGCCTCTCCCGTCTCGGTGGGGGTGATTTTGGAATCAAACCACACTCCTGTGCGCGAATCTATAGGCTTGTCGGAGAACATATTATACACGCACGGCATAAAGCCCGAGTAGTAGAAACGTATGTCGTAGGCCGACAAATCCACCGATTTCACTCCTGCATCCTTAGGGTCGCCTTCGGCACGTCCTTCGGCACGGTTTTCTTCCTCATTGATAAATTCCAGGAGGTCGGTAGTGATAAATTCAAACTTGGCAAGCGGTCGCTCCATATGAAGGTCGATGGTGTCGGGCGGTGCCACCATGGTGCGTGGCTTCACCGAGCAATCCAACATGCCGCGAAAGGCGTCGCGAAGGTCGGTATTGGCGACGTGTGGCTCATAGAGGGTGATTTCCTCGAAGTTATAGGGGTCGTAGTAGAGACTGCGATTGCGTTCTTGCACAAAGTCGGCCCACACGGCAAGCGAATAGTCGCCCTGGGGAAGATTGAGCGTAAGCCCGCAATCATAGTCATCGGGGTTAACCTCGCGCGTGAGCGTCATCTGGAACGCCGGACTATGCACCACAGTGCCGTCGGCAAGGCGCGGATAGGCATAGATGAGCATCCGCATCAGTCGCAGTGCCTTGGCATCGTCGCGGCCTGGAAGTAGGCTGACATCGGTCTCGCTGAGCATCGTTGAAAATGAAAGACGCACATGTGTGGCAGTAGTGGCCGGAGCCTCGGGCACCTCGTGAACGTCGCAAGCGGTGAATGTGACTAACACAGCTATCAGTGTGATAATATGCAATAGCAACTTTTTCATTTGCGACGGTGATTGAGATTAAACGTATAGCCTATCGAGATAGCGGCATTGTCGATGCCCCACCACGTTTTTTTCATATCATCAACATAGAGCCCATTGTAGTGGTTCCGGTAGCGGTCGTAGTGTACCGAATACACTCCGCAGCCTATCGATGCCTCAATGCTCCAGCGGCTGTGCCCGGGCAGGGAAAAGCGATAGCCCACATTCACTCCGCCTCCCACGGCAGGAGTCCTGCGGCTGTGACTTTGGCGGCGATAATCGCCGGCGGTGGCAAAGTTATAGTAGGCCACGGCAGCATGTGCAGCGGCAAAAAGCCCGGTATTGTCGCGACGAAGCCACGCCCTCAGCTCGGGATTGACGCTGAGGGTACGGAATTTTACGTTATAGGTGAAATAGTTCCACGATGAATAATACACCGGAAGCGACAGCGAGAGGTGTGGCATGAGGTCAAGTTCAACGCCAAGGTTGGGAATGAGCAAGGCAAGACCCACGGCGTTGCTCTTCATGGTGAGGCGGCGTGTCCATGGCTCGGACGTGGAGACAGTGTCGGCAAGCGGCAATGGTGCCACGGCAATGGTGTCGGTTGTTATAGTATCTGTTGCGACTGATAAGATTTCAGTAGAGTCGGCAGCTGGATAAGTGTCGGCAACGTGTGGCAATGCCGCACGCGGTAGTTGTGTGATGGTAAACCGCACCGAGGCTTGTCGTAACGTCGCAAAATAGCGTTGCTTAAGTATGCGCCAGGTGATGGAATTGTCGATATTCTTGATAGCTGCAATGGTTGCTTCGGAGTTGCCGTCATTTTGTTCCACTATTTCGACCACACGGTCGCGCTGCTTAAGCTGCGAGTGCTTCACATAGTCGGAAAGTTGCTCCCAAGGAATAAAATTAGAGTCGCGCACCAGCTTCACATCGGGCAGTGTGAGGCGGTGCGTCACAAATTGCTCAAGCGCTGCAATGCGGCGCTCGGCAAGTTGCTTGTTTTTAATGTGATTTCCCTCGGGCGAAGCAGTCCCCCTAAGCACAATGCTACATTGGGCAGTGTCTCCTTTGCAGTTCACACTGTCGGCAAAAGTCGAAATTGCGTTGAGGGTAGATAAATTGTTACAAAACG
>JBJFEF010000022.1:1304-3194 GCA_051890435.1 Muribaculaceae bacterium | reverse complement strand
GTTTCCAGTCTGTTTGCGGTTTCTTTTTTTGTATCTTCTTGCACCATTTCTTCCACTTACACTCCGCTACAGCTTTGATGTTTCAGCAAAAAATCGTAACTTTGCATCTTGTAAACAACAACTCACGATGATCGAAACCGCACTATATCTCATCCCCGTGCCTCTGAGCGACGTTGACACCGACACTGTGCTGCCGGCTGCCAACACTGCCATTGTGCAACAAATCAAGCACTTCATTGTGGAAAATGTGCGCTCGGCCCGCCGTTTCCTCAAAAAGTGCGACCGCGATATCGACATCGACTCTCTCTCTTTCTTCACCCTCAACGGTCACACCCCGGCCGAAGAAATAGCCTCTTTCCTCGAGCCGCTAAAGAATGGTTGCCCAATGGGTGTTATCTCCGAAGCCGGCTGCCCTGCTATCGCCGACCCGGGTGCCGACGTGGTGGCTATTGCACAGCGCCTGCAGCTGCGCGTGATTCCGCTGGTGGGCCCTTCAAGCATCATCATGTCGCTTATGGGTTCGGGCTTCAACGGACAAAGCTTCGCCTTCTGCGGCTACCTTCCAATCGATGCCGCCGAGCGTGCCCGCAAATTCAAAGATATGGAGCAGGCTATACGTCGCCTCGACCAGACGCAAATCTTCATCGAGACTCCCTATCGCAACAACCGCCTCATCGCCGAAATGGTGAAAACCCTCCCCAAGCAGATGCGCCTGTGCGTAGCAAGCGACATCACCGGCCCCAATGAGAAAATCCTCACACGCTCCATCGAGCAATGGGGACGTACGAAATACGACTACGACAAAATTCCAACGATTTTTCTTCTGCACAAATAACTCTCGCAATGCCCTTCCAGAAAAGACAACATAGCAAACCCTCCGACAAACAGCAGACAATTCTTTTCGACTGCGACGAGACCCCGATGCAAGCCGAAGAAACCGCTATTTCCGAATCGATTGAAGACCTCAACCGACAAAACATCCGACAAATACAGCGCACCAACGCCGCTTCGCAAGCTATGCAGTCGATGCGCTTCATCAGCTTCGGCAGCGGCAGCAGCGGAAACTGCTCCTACGTGGGAACTGAGTCGCAAGGCGTGCTCATCGATGCCGGCGTCGATGGCGAGAAGGTGTTTAAGGCGCTTGCCGAGAACGGAATCTCCCCCGACATGGTGAAAGGCGTGCTTCTCACTCACGACCATGGCGACCACGTGCGCTATGCCTATCAGATTGCACGCCACAACAAGCACATCCACATCTATTGCACGCCGCGTGTGCTCAATGGCATCTTCCGCCGTCACAGCATCTCCCGACGACTCAAAGAAGTGCACGTGGCTATTTTCAAGGAAATTCCCTTCACCATTGCCGGTATGCAATTCACTGCATTCGAGGTGTCGCACGATGGCACCGACAATGCCGGATTCTTTGTGGAATATGGCTCGCAGCGTTTCGCTATTGCCACCGACCTCGGTTGCATCACCGACCGTGCTCGATTCTATATGACGCAAGCCGACTATCTCATGATTGAGGCTAACTATGATGCCGCCATGCTCGATGGCGGTCGATATCCCGAATACCTCAAAAACCGTATTCGTGCCACCAACGGGCACCTCGACAACAAGATTACTGCCGATTTCGTTGCCAACCAGTGCGACGAGCGCTTGCGCTACATCTTCCTTTGTCACCTCAGCAACGACAACAACACTCCCGAGATTGCACGCCACGAAGTGTGTGCCGCACTCGAAGCACGCGGTCGTGTCACTACCGACGGCGAAGGGCTCCCCGACGCAGCAAGCGACAAAGTCACCGTCGTAGCCCTGCCGCGCTTCGACACCTCGCGTCGCTACGTCCTCCGCAAATCCACCAAGTAATCCCCGCACAAAGATCACCCC
>JBJFEF010000022.1:0-1204 GCA_051890435.1 Muribaculaceae bacterium | reverse complement strand
TCAAATCGTGCCCTCACACCCTCGGCAAGAAAGCGCTGCGCAAAAATCGCCGTCACAGCCCCCATCGTCATGCGCAGATTCACCTCGATGCACGGATTCAGCCGCACCACGCCAACATCGTCATAGAGCATCATATCCACGCCCAGATAGCCATCATAGTGCGGAGCAATCATCTCCTCCACCGCTGCCCTCACAGCCTCTCTCACTGCATCAAGTAGCCACGCTGAGGCTTCATCCATCTGCTTCACTATCATCTCGCGTAGAATATCCTCCCGAGCCACAATGCCGCCACTGAACGCGCTGTGCGAGTCGTTGCCAAACACCGAATAGCCCACAAACACCGCCTTGCCGCCTCGGCAGCAATATTCCATGGCAAAATCCTGCACCGGAGTGAGTGCCGGCTCGCACATGATAGAGCCTTGGCGGTTGATTACTCCCTGAGTCCATATCTCAAAATTTCGCGACTCCGGCTCCAGCACGCGATACACCCCATGTCCGCTGCTCGACCACGGTGCTTTGATGTAGCATTGCGGGTGAAGGCGCTCATAGCGGCGCACTTCATCCACCGAGTAGGCTTCGTGTGGCACCTCAGGCAGCACCAAGCCTTGTGAGTTGCCATAACGCACCTCCCACTTCTCCCTTAGCACCTGCCCCACCTTGCGGTGAATCACCTGCGAGATGCGGCGGTGCGAAAGCTCGCGCAACTTGTCGATATGCTGCACCTCGGGCAACTGCTCGGCAGCAACACACTCGTTAAGCAATCGGCGGCGCAAGTCGCGGTTCCAGCCCCACGGACGGTAACCAAAGCAATGATTCTGCAAGTGATTTATAGCAATGCACCGGGCATCGATGCCAAAAGCCGCACCCATCCCCTTCAGCCACTCGGCATCGGCATCACAGCACTGCGACAGAATGGTGCTGCCCGGCTCGCTCCACCACACCGGTAGCATCTGCAAGTCGCGACGCAGCTGCCGTGCCGCCGGAGGCGCAGTGTATCCCTCCTCACCGTAAGCCAGAGCAAGGTCATTCTCAGGATTAAAAATATATAGCAGTTGTTCGGTTTCCATCATTCCAATAAAAAAAATGAAACCTGTCGGCAAATGTCGGCAGGCTTTTAGCACCGCAGATGCAGTGTGTCGTTATAGCTTCCGGGGGTCGTCGATTACCCAGCCGGTGATGGTGTGCTTGTCGGTGCTGAAGTTGA
>JBJFEF010000021.1:0-3200 GCA_051890435.1 Muribaculaceae bacterium | reverse complement strand
AGCACCCCGCCACGCCGTATCATCGACACCACACTAATCATAGCCCCCGGCATCGAGAGGCAATAGAAATAGGCAAGATCGGCAATGGTGAGAAAAATGGCAATGCACGGAATGGTCCACCGCCAGCTGAAAGGCGTGCTGTCGGCGTGCGTGAAGCGGCGCAGCATGAAGATAGTCGCTCCCATTATCACCACCTGATAGAGCGAATACCACGCCTGTACCTCAAGCGCCGGCAGCGAGCGAAGAAGGTGCTTGTCGTAGAGCCCCGACACCGCCCCCATCATGGTGGCTCCCAGCGCCAGCCACAGCCACCGGCTGTGCTTCAGCGAAAAGCCCTCCTTGCGCCCTATGCTGCTTATGAACAGCAGCGACGCAAAGCCCAGCACTATTCCCACCCACTGCAGAGCATTGAGACGCTCGCCAAATATCACAAGCGCACCCACAAGCACCAGCACCGGGCGCGTGGCATTGATAGAGCCTGCTATGGTGAGCGGCAGATGCTTCATGGCAAAATAGCCCATTATCCACGACGACAGCACTATCGCCGACTTCAGCAATATGCGCAAGTGGCTCATGGCATCGCCGCCAAAGCCCCACGAGCCGTCGATGATGTTGCCCACCACCACAGGGCTCATCAGCAGTGCCCCTATCGCCGTGTTGAGCAGCAGCACTGTGAGCACATTGTTACCACGCAGCGACGTCTTCTTGAAAATGTCGTAAACTCCCAAGCACACCGCCGAAAACACAGCCAACGTTATCCACATAATCCTATCTTGTATTACTCATAAATTATCCCCCAAAGTTAGTGATTTTTCGTCACTTCACACACCTCAAATTCATTGCTTTTGATGTGCTCACACATTATCAAGTTGACAATCAAGCATCTGCAAACATCTTTTACAACTTTTTTCCATACTTTGCAAGCCTGTTTTGCAACTTTTCGCCACTGTTTCGGCACATAATTTGCAACTTTTCGCCATCGTTTCGGAGGCTGTTTTGCAACTTTTCGCCATCGTAGTGGAGGCTACGTTTCGAGCCTCTGAAACTTTTTTGCCTACTACGAGCCGAAAAGTCACCTTTTCAGTTGCGAAATGTAATTAATTTGCTTACTTTTGCATTGATAATTATCTGTGCGGTGGAAATCTATGCAACCCACCCTCTATAAAATACCATCTAACTATGACAAAAGAGGAACGCCATGCCCTGATTATGGACATGCTGATAAAGCAAAATTCGATTCTCGTGACCGACCTCAGCGACCGGTTGCAAGTGTCGTCGGTGACCATTCGCAAAGACCTCACCGAGCTTGAGCGTGCAAAAAAACTTTACCGCAGCCACGGTCGCGCCATCTTGATTAATCCCTACATCAACAACCGCAACGTGAACGTGAAGGAAAAACTTTGTATCGACGAGAAGCGCCTTATCGGCAAGGTGGCGGCAAGCATGATCACCCGCGATGACTCAATCCTCATCGCCTCGGGAACCACTGTGCACGCCCTCGCACGCTGCATTCAGCCCGACCATCGCCTCACCGTTATCACTGCTTCGCTTCAAGTGTCGGAGCACCTCTCGGGAATGGAAAATGTGGATATCATCCAGCTTGGCGGAATGTTGCGCCACAGCAGCCTCTCGGTAGTGGGCAACTATGCCGAGCAGATTCTTTCAAATTTCTATTGCAGCAAGCTCTACCTCGGCGTTGATGGTATCGATCTCGACTTCGGCATCACCACCACCGACATGCGCGAAGCCAACCTCAACCAGGTGATGATGCGCACCGCACAAAAGACCATCGTACTCGCCGACTCCACAAAGTTTGGCCGCCGCGGTTTCAGCAAAATTGCCGATATGGAAGATGTTGACCTCATCATCACCGACGCCAACGTGCCACAATCGGTGGCTCAGCGTCTCGAAGAAATGGGCATTGAGCTGATCATTGCCTCCGACGCTGGTATCACAATTCCCAAAGAATAAGCGCTCTCACGCAAGCAAACAATTCCCAAAGAATAAGCGCTCTCATGCAAGCAATAGGGTGCATCATTTGTTTTTGACCCAAACAGAAATATTTACCCCTGCCACAGCCGGTCTGTAGCAGGGGTGTTTTCTTCATGAATGGAGCTGTCGCACATTCTTTGCTATCGATCACAACTAAGGTCACTCACAGTCGTCGTCATAGTCGGCTTCGCGGCGGCTGAGCAGAGCGCGGAAGCGCGACGGAATGGGAGTGGTGAAATTCATGTCGCGACGCGTGATGGGATGCACAAAGCGCAGCGTCTGCGCATGCAGCGCAAGGCGATGAATAGGGCTGCTCTTAGCGCCATATTTGCGGTCGCCCACAATGGGGTGCCCCAAGTCCTTCATGTGCACGCGAATCTGGTTTTTGCGGCCCGTGTCAAGCTCAAGCTCCATCAGCGTGTAGCCTCCGCCCGATGCCAACCGCTTCCATCGCGTCACAGCAAGCTGCCCCTTCGAAGCATCCTGTGTGGAATACACCTCAAATTGCGACGTCTCGGCAAGATAGCTGCGCACCATGCCTTCTTCCTGCTCCACCATGCCCTCTACCACAGCCACATATTTGCGGTTGAGCACCATGTTGTTCCAGTTGTGCTGCATCGCATCCTTTGCCTCCTGACTTTTGGCAAGCATCATCAGCCCCGACGTGTCGCGGTCGAGGCGGTGAACGATAAACACCTGTGCGCGCTGATTGTGATATTTCACATATTCGCGCATCACGCTATATGCCGTTCCCGTCTTCACCGTGTCGGTTCCCATCGACAGCACGCCATAGCCCTTGTTGATCACCAGGATGTCATTATCCTCATACACAAGCTGTATTCGCGGGTGCTTAAACACGCGGAACGACTGGTCGAAATTCACCGAAAACTCATCGCCCACATTCACTGCAAAGTCGAATTGCGACATCGGGGTGCCATTCACAGCCAGTTGGTGGTGACGCATCATCGACTTCACCTTGGTGGGAGTGTGGTCGCTAAGGATTCGCGATGCCACCTCAAGCAGAGTGCCCGGTGCATCAATCTTCCAGGTGCGGATATTGTCGGGGCGGGAGCCGCGACGGTTATTAGTGTGATTGCTCTTTTGCCTCATAAGTCATGAATTTTCTGCAAAGGTAGCGAAAATTTGTGCAAGTCGAAAGCCAAGTGTCAAAAATTCATTTTTGAACACTTAGCTGAGACGCCGCCAAA
>JBJFEF010000020.1:1456-3210 GCA_051890435.1 Muribaculaceae bacterium | reverse complement strand
GAGATACCCGAAGCCAACTGGTAGTCGCGCTCAGAGTATTCACGCACCTTGTCCATCACGTCGTCGAAGGTGATGCGCCCCACGAGGCGTCCTATCGAATCCACCACAGGCATCGCTGCGAGGTTATATTTCTCAAAGTCGTGGGCAACGTCCTCGATGGGAGTGTCGGTTTTCACCGAGAAAGGGTCGGTGTCCATCACATGCTTTATTTTCGACACCGAGGGGTGGGTAATCATCTTCTTCAGCGGGAACACACCCTTGAGGCGGTGGTCGTCATCCACCACATACACATTGTAGATTTCGTCCATGTCTTCGGCTTGCACGCGCATCTCCTTCAGGCACTCGGGCATACTCCAGTTCTCGTTCACGATAATCATCTCGGTGCCCATAAGTCCGCCGGCAGTGTCGTCGTCATATTTCAAGAGGTCGATGATGTCGCCGGCCTGCTCCACGTCGTCGATGTGCGAGATCACCTCATCGCGGTCTTCCTCGTCGAGGTCTTGGATAAGGTCAACGGCGTCGTCGGTGTCGAGGTGCTCGAGCGACTTTGCAATCTCCTCCTTGGGCATATTGGCAAGGAGCTTTCGGCGCTCGTCTTCGTCCATCTCCATGAGCACCTCGGCAGCGGTTTCGTCTTCGAGGAGCTCATTGAGAAACTCGGCATCGTCGATGGCAAGATCCTCAAAGAGTTCGGCAATATCGGCAGGGTGAAGCTCGGCAAGAAACTCCTTGGCACGCTTCACATCGCGCTCACGCACGATTTGCTGTATGGTGTTGAGATATTCCTCAGTATATTCCTTCATAGTGTTTTCGCTGATGGTTGTGTAATCAATCGGGGCTCATGGTGCCCCTTGCGTTCAAATTCTCTCGCTCGGTCAAGCCATAGCATCACTCACCATTCGGGTGAGGTCGATGAATTCCTGCACGCCCAGTTGCTCGGGACGCTTGGCCATAATGGGGTGGGCGAGCAGGGGCGACTCCTTCGGCAACAAGCCACGAAGCGAGTTGCGCAACGTCTTGCGGCGCTGGCCAAACGACGTCTTCACTATCGACTTGAAAAGCTGCTCGTCGCAGCCAAGCGACTTCACATCGTTGCGCTTGAGGCGTATCACGCCCGACTTCACCTTTGGCGGTGGATTAAACACGTGCTCATCCACGGTGAAAAGATATTCAATCGAGTACCATGCCTGAAGCAGCACCGACAATATGCCATAAGTCTTCGAGCCGGGAGGCGCGGCAATGCGCTGTGCCACTTCGCGTTGCAGCATACCGCTGCAGCAGTCGATTTGGTCCTTGAAGTCGAGCACCTTGAAGAAAATCTGCGACGAAATGTTGTAGGGGTAATTGCCAATCACATTGAAGTGGCTCTCGCCATATATGCGCTTCAGGTCGAGCTTCAAGAAGTCGTGGGCAATTATGCGGCCGTTAAGGTCGGGAAAATTCACGCCAAGATACTCCACCGATTCCGAGTCGAGCTCCACCACCTTCAGGTCGTGCCGCGCATCGAGGAGAAACCGGGTGAGCACGCCCATACCGGGGCCCACCTCAAGGAGAGGCGTGGCGGTGTAGTCCGCCATAGTGTCGGCAATGCGCTTCGCCACCGAGAGGTCGGTGAGAAAGTGTTGCCCAAGCGATTTTTTAGCCTTAACCTGCTGCATCATTCACGTCAGTTGAAAATTAATAATTGCAAAATTACACATAATCCGCGAAAAACCACCCTCACCGCCACAATTTTTTCACTCTATCACCCCCGA
>JBJFEF010000020.1:0-1356 GCA_051890435.1 Muribaculaceae bacterium | reverse complement strand
CCCGACGACGACTTGCGTCGCCAGCTCACTGCCGATTGACCCCCTACACGATATATCGCCCACACACGCCGTTGATGCCACACTACCGGCTGTGTGTGGGCGAGGGCTTTATGCTAAATCAGAGGCGGGGTTGAGAAGGAAATCGTAGATGTTGATAAAGAGTATGCCGTTTTCGTCGTGGCTTTGTATAGTGTGGTCGCCCACTATCACAATTTTCTTGAAGCCATCGTCGATGCGACGAAGTGAGTTGGTTTCCGGGTCGATTTTTTCTTGAGTAGACAGTGCAAAAGCCGACTGCACATAGAGTCGCCGGTCGCCTTTGTTGCACACAAAATCCACCTCGAGCTGCGTGCGTGTGCTCTTACCATCGGCGTCTTTGCTATTGACAGTCACCACGCCCACATCTACGTTGAATCCGCGGTATCGCAACTCATTGTAGATCACATTCTCCATTTGGTGCGTTTTCTCCATTTGCCTGAAATTGAGCATAGTGTTGCGAAGCCCTAAATCGCTGAAATAGAATTTCATGGGCGTGCCGATATACTTCTTGCCTTTCACATCGAAGCGGTTGGCTTGCTCAATGAGGAAGGCATCGGCAAAATAGTCGATGTAGCCCTTGATGGTGGCAGGCGAAATTTTCACATTCTTCACCGTATGGAACGTGTTCGACAGCTTCTGCGGATTAGTAAGTCCACCGATGCCCGAAGCAAGAAGTAAAAGCAGTTCTTCAAACTCGGCACTGTTTTTCACACGATTGCGTTGAAGAATATCGATGATATAAGTTTCCTGAATCAAACTCTTGAGGGTGCTGATTTTGAATTCATCGGTTGGTTGAAGAACAACCGGTGGCAAGCCTCCAAACTTCATGTAGGCAGCAAGTGCATCTTCTTTTGAGCCTTGGAAACAAGGCATAAATTCGCTGAAAGAGAGAGGCGACACATGAATTTGATGCCCGCGTCCGCGAAACTCGGTGATAACATCTTTTGAAAGGAATCGGGCGTTGCTTCCGGTGACGTAGATGTCGGTGTTGGACAAGTGCATAAGTCCATTGATCACATCAACAAACTCACCGAGCAGTTGAATCTCATCGAGCAGAATGTAGTACATTCTGCCATCTTTCAAGCAGTTTTTCACGAAATTGTAGAATACCTCGGGATCGCGGTATTTGCGATTTGCAAAATCATCGAATTGCATCTCTATGATATGCTCGTTGTCGATGCCATCACTTTGAAGCTGTTTCTTGAATAAATTAAACAGCAAGAACGATTTTCCACTTCGTCTGATTCCGGTAACCACCTTCACCATTCCGTTATGCCGGCTGCTGTAAAGCTGATTGATGTATTTGTTTCTTTCTAT